>NZ_BAAGSO010000034.1:0-34763 GCF_054782395.1 Streptomyces daliensis
GCTCCGGCTCCGGTTCCGGCTCCGGTTCCGGTTCCGGTTCCGTGACGGGGTCCGACGCTGGCTCCGGCTCCGGCTCCGGTTCTGGCGTCAGCTCCGTCCCCGTCCCCGCTCCCGCCCCCGAACCCCGGAGCCCCGTCACGGGCTCGACGTGAACCGCGCCGCGCGGCGTGAAGCGGAGGCGATCGTCGCGAGGGCCTCACGTTCGGGCAGGCCCGTCGCGACGGCCGCCTCGGTCAAGGCGGCCGAGAGCGCGTCGCCGCGCCCCGATTCGTAGGCGCGGCAGGCGGCCCAGAAGAGGCGCGCGTTCCGCTGGCCCACCGCGGCGCCACGCACGAAGTGGACCAGAGCCGTGTCGCCGACGTCGTGCGTGGTGCGGGGCGGGCGCACGGCGGGCGGCGGGGGAGCGAGGAGGGCCAGCAGCGCGGGCGGTGCCGGTGCGGGGGCCCGGGTGAGGGAGCCGGGGGCCAGCCGGTACGTCCCGCGTACCGTCACCGAGCCGGGCCCGACGAGGTACCCGCCGAGCCCTCGTACGTCGATGCCCGGCGCCACGCGCCCCGCCGAGTTCGGCACCGTGGCCCCGGCCGAGCCGCGCAGCCACAGGTGCCGGCCGCCGCTGGGTGTGAGCACCGTCGTGGTCTCCGGGACGGTGAACCCGTGGGTCTCGGCCAGCCGGTCCAGGGCCGCGAGGGGGTCGGTGCCGTGCTTGACGTCGAGGTCGAGGCCGATGAGGTACAGGGGCGGGCGCCCGCACGCGATGCCGTAGCCGGTGGCCCAGGGCGCGGCGGCGAACAGGGCGCGGATGGTGTCGGGGTCGGTGCTGGCGTCGTGCACGCCGTGCCCCGGCAGCCCGCACTCGCCCTGGCAGGGAAACCGCCGTTCCTCCGAGCCCGCGCCCGCGCCAGCACCGGAACCAGCACCAGCACCAGCACCGGAACCAGCACCGTCATCGACGCCGACGTCGGCAGGGGCGCCATGCCCGTCCGCCCGGTGCGGCGAGCGCAGCGCGGGCAGCTTGGCACGCGAGAGGGGAATGACGGCGAGGCCGCGGGAGGCCGCGGCGAGGGCGTGGGCCAGTACGGGAGTGCCCATAAGGGCAGTTTCGTACGGAAGTTCGGCATCCGGAAGTGGCCAGGGCGGCCGGAACGCGCCGTGGGGCGGGAGAAATGAGTTTGGCTGAAAATCTGCCGGAACGCTTACTCCCTTGCGCCGCAAGGCCCGTGCGGCGCGGAAAGGGCGTGAGCTGGGGGTCTGGGGTGGTGGAGCGGGTTTATCGACAGATCGTCACGCTTGCGAGCGAAACCGCCGTCTCGTGCTGGTTCGCCGGGGGTTCGGTGGGCAACTCTGGTTCCGCGACGTCGTAGCGAGACTGCGAGGCGGATGGCCAACTGCCTTGCAGACCACAGGACTTAATGGTTCCGGAGGAATGAACATGGCACGCATCCGTACCGCCCGCTTCGTTGCCGCTGCTGCTTCTGTGCCGCTGGCCTTCGCCCTCATGAGCGGGGCCGCGGGAGCGGCAACTGCCGACACCGGCTCGATCGCGGGCAACGGATCGAACTCGATCGCCAACACCCAGGGTGCGCAGGGCAACGGCGCCAACACGAACCAGGCCAACAACGCCAATGTCAACGGCAACGGCAACGTCGTCGACCAGGACAACACCAGCACCAACGTCACCTTCACGAATGTGTGGTGGTGAGCCAGGCAACGGCTGACTAGTGGCTCCTCCTAGGGGCCAGGCGTTCATGGGGCAGGGTTGAGGTCGCGCGCCCGCGTCATGGCCCGTACGTGCGGAACGTACGGACCAGGCGCGGGCGCGCACTCGTGTGTGCCCGGACCCTGGCCCCGCCCCCGGCCGGTCCCGCTCCGCCCCCGGCCCCGGTTGCCCCCGTGATCCCGCGTATTGACAGCGCACAACAATCTGACGGACAGTCAGAAAATGCATCTCGCTCCCACCGAGCGGCAGTCGGGCCTGCGCGCACGGCTGCGCTCCTACTTCCGCGAGCTACTACCGCCGGACGTCCGCGCCGCGCTCCCCGGTGACCCGGATCTCCAGCGGCGCCTCCTGCGCCGCATCGGCGCCGACGGGCTGCTGGGCATCGGCTGGCCGCGGGAGTACGGGGGCCAAGGGCGCGGCGCCGACGAGCAGTTCGTCTTCTTCGACGAGGCGCACCGCGCGGGCGCCCCCGTCTCCATGGTCACGCTCAACACCGTCGGGCCGACGCTCATGCGGTACGGGACCGAGGAGCAGAAGGCCCGCTTCCTGCCCCGCATCCTCAGCGGCGACGCGGTCTTCGCGATCGGCTACACCGAGCCAGGCGCGGGCACCGACCTCGCCTCGCTGCGCACGCGCGCAGTCCGCGTGGACGACGGCGATGGCAGCGGCGACGGCGGCGGCTGGCGCATCGACGGCGGCAAGGTCTTCACCAGCAACGCACAGCACGCGGACTGGATCTGGCTCGCCTGCCGCACCGATCCCTCGGCGCCGAAGCACGAGGGGATCTCGCTGATCCTCGTGCCCACGGACGCGCCCGGCTTCTCCTGGACCCCGATCGAGACCGTGGGCGGGCTGACGACGACGGCGACGTACTACGACGGCGTACACGTCCCCGCCGACCACCTCGTCGGCGAGGAGAACCAGGGCTGGAGCCTCATCACCAACCAGCTCAACCACGAGCGCGTCGCCCTCGCCGCACTCGGCATGCAGGCCGAGGACCACTACGCGCGCACGGTGGCCCACGCGCGGGAGACGGGCGCGGTGCACGAGCCGTGGGTCCAGGCGCGGCTGGCCGAGGCACACGCGCGGCTCGCCGCGACGCGGCTGCTCAACTGGCGGCTCGTCGGCGACCTGGGTGCGGGCACGCTGCGCCCCGGCGACGCGAGCGGCGTGAAGTTCGCGGGCACGGAGAGCACCGTCGCCGTCTACGCCCTGTGCCAGGAGGTGGCGGGCGACGCCGGGCTGATCCGGGCGGGGTCGCCGGGGGCGTTGGACGACGGAGAGTTGGAGCGCATGAACAGGGCCGCGCAGATCAACACCTTCGGCGGCGGCGTCAGCGAGGTCCAGCGCGAGATCGTCGCGACGGCGCGGCTCGGGATGCGGAGGGGGAAGCGGTGAGCGCTCGCGCAGAGGGTGCGGCGACGGAGAGCACCGCCGCCGAGGGCCCGGCGGACCCGGCGGACCCGCCGGACCCGGCGGACCCGGCGGACCCGCCGGACCCGCTGTACGCGCGGCTGCGCGCGTACGAGGGCAGCCCGGCGGCCGTCGGCGGCCGGGGCGGGGACCCCGTCAACGCGCCCATGATCCGGCACTGGTGCGAGGCGACGGGCCACCCCGTACCGCCCGACGGGTCGGCGCCCGCGACCATGCTCCAGGTCTGGACGATGGCCGGTCTCGCCGGGGAAGGGGGGCGGTCAGGGCCGTACGACGAACTGCTGCGTACGCTCGACGAGGCGGGCTGCACCTCGGTCGTGGCGACCGACTGCGAGCAGGAGTACGCGCGGCCACTGCGCCCCGGCGAGGAGGTCACCTTCGACGCCGTCATCGAGTCCGTCTCGCCCCGCAAGACCACCAAGCTCGGCACCGGCTACTTCGTGACGACCCGCATGGACATCCGCGCCGACGGCGAACCGGCGGGCACCCACCGCTTCCGCATCCTCAAGTACGCCCCGGCGCAGCGGACTTCGGCGAAGCCGGAGAAAAAGACCGGAACAGGGGCGGAGGCGCGGCGTCCGCGACCGGTCGTGAACCGGGACAACGCCGGTTTCTGGGAGGGCGTCGCCCGCCACCAGCTCCTCATCCAGCGCTGCGACGCCTGCGCGGCCCTCCGCTTCCCCTGGCTCCCCGGCTGCAACGCCTGCGGCTCGCAGGACTGGTCGACGGTGGCGGCGTCGGGCAGCGGCACGGTCTTCTCGTACGTCGTGATGCACCACCCGCCCTTCCCCGCCTTCGACCCGCCGTACGCGGTCGCCCTCGTGGAGCTGGCCGAGGGGGTGCGCGTGCTCGGCGGGGTGACGGGGGTGCCGTACGACAAGGTGCGGATCGGGATGGCGGCCGAGCTGGAGTTCCGGCGCGTCGACAAGGAGCTGGAACTCCCCTTCTTCCGGGTCCGCGAGGAAGCGGAAGCGGAAGCGGAAGCGGAAGAGGAAGCGGAAGGGGAGGGCTGATGGACTTCACGCCGTCGGAGGGACAGTGCGCGGCCCGCGACCTGGCCGCCGACATCTTCGCCGGGCTCTCGACGCCCGAGCGGCTCGCCTCGCTGGGCACGGGAACGGACACGGAGCTGTGGAAGGCCCTGTGCGCCACCGGGCTGCCGGAGGCCGTCGAGGAGACGGGGCTGCTCGGGCTCGCGCTGATGCTGGAGGAGCAGGGGCGGACGACGGCGCAGGTCCCCTTCGCCGCGAGCTGCGCCTTCGGGCTGCTGCCGGTCGCCCGGCACGGCAGCGACGCACAGCGCGCCAGGCTGCTGCCCGCGCTCCGTGCCGGAGCGGCGGTCGTCGCCGGCGCGTTCCCGCGCGGCGCGTCCGGGGGCGTACGGGCGGGCGCCGACGGCACGCTGACCGGCGTCGTTCCCCTCGTGCCGTGGCTCCAGGACGCCACGCACGTCCTCGTGCCGGCGGCTGCGGAGGGCGGCGGGACAGGGCTGTACCTCCTCGGCATCGATGACGTCGGCGGCGCGGGCGTCGTCGAGCCCGTCGACACGACCGCGCCCTGGCGCGCCGGCCGCCTCACCCTGGCGGACTCCCCCGCCGAACCCCTCGGGCCGCGCGACCCGGGTTCGTCCCCGGGTTCGTCCCCTCCCTCGCTCTCCCCGTACGCCGACGCGCTGGCCCTCGCCCGTACCGCCTTCGCCGCGCTCCAGGCCGGGGTCTGCGCGGGTTCGCTGGCGCGGGCCGTCGCGTACGTCTCGGAGCGCGAACAGTTCGGGCGCCCCCTCGCCACGAAGCAGGCGGTTCAACTGCGGGCCGCCGACGCGTACATGGACGTCGAGGCGATCCGGCTCACCACCTACGAGGCCGCCTGGCGCAGGGACGAGGGGCTGACGGCACAGACGCACGCGCTGACCGCCGCGTGGTGGGCCGCCGAGGCGGGACGGCGCGTCGTGCACACGGGCCAGCATCTGCACGGGGGCGTCGGCGCCGACGTCGAACACCCCGTGCACCGGCACTTCCTGTGGGGGCGGCAGCTCGACGCGTATCTCGGGTCGCCCCCGGAACTGCTCGCCGAACTGGGCCGGACGATCGCGGCGGAGCCCGTTACGGAGGACATGTGACGCATCAGAACCAGCGCCGGAACCAGCACCGGAACCAGCACCCGCCCCGCGTACGCATACGCGTAGGCGACGCGCTGCCTCCGCTCCGTATCCCCGTCACCCGCACCCTGATCGTCTCCGGGGCCGTCGCCTCGCGGGACTTCCAGGACGTGCACCACGACGCCGAGGCCGCGCGCGAGAAGGGCTCGCCGGACATCTTCATGAACATCCTCACGACGAACGGGCTGGTCGGCCGCTACGTCACCGAGTGGGCGGGCCCCCGCGCCCGGCTGCGCAAGGTCGCCATCCGGCTCGGCGTGCCCAACTACCCCGGCGACGAGATGGAGCTGACCGGCGAGGTCACCGGCGTGAACAGCGGCATGGACGGCGGCATGGACGGCGGAGCCGGAGGCACCGGCACCGTCGAGATCGCGGTCACCGGCAGAAACCGGCTCGGCCCCCACGTCACGGGCACCGTCACGGTCACCCTCGCCGGTGTTGGCGCCGACGGGGCGGTGAGCCCGGCATGAGCCGGAGCGCGCCGGACACCCTCGGCGGACGCGCGGCGATCGCGGGCATCGGCGCCACCGAGTTCTCCAAGGACTCGGGCCGCAGCGAGCTGAAGCTCGCCGTCGAGGCCGTACACGCGGCGCTCGACGACGCCGGACTCGCGCCGGGCGACGTCGACGGCATGGTCACCTTCACCATGGACACCAGCCCCGAGATCACGGTCGCCCAGGCGGCGGGCATCGGCGAGCTGACGTTCTTCTCGCGGGTCCACTACGGCGGCGGCGCGGCCTGCGCCACCGTCCAGCAGGCGGCGCTCGCCGTCGCCTCTGGCGTCGCCGAGGTCGTCGTCTGCTACCGCGCGTTCAACGAGCGCTCGGGCCGCCGCTTCGGCTCCGGCGTCCAGCACCGCGAGGCGTCGGCCGAGGGCGCCGCGCTCGGCTGGAACCTGCCGTCCGGGCTGCTGACCCCCGCCTCGTGGGTGGCGATGGCGGCCCAGCGCTACCTCCACACGTACGGCCTGACCCCGGAGGCGTTCGGGCACGTGGCCGTGACGGACCGCCGCTACGCGGCAGCCAACCCGGCCGCCTACTTCCACGGCAAGCCCATCACCCTGGCCGACCACGCCGCCTCGCGCTGGATCGTCGAACCGCTGCGGCTGCTCGACTGCTGCCAGGAGACCGACGGCGGCCAGGCCGTCGTCGTCACGACGCCCGAGCGGGCCAGGGACCTGCGCGCCGCGCCCGCCGTGATCGCGGCGGCGGCACAGGGCGCTGGGCGGCGGCAGGAGCAGATGACCAGCTTCTACCGCGACGGGCTGACCGGGCTCCCGGAGATGGGCGTCGTCGCCCGCCAGCTCTGGCGCGGCAGCGGGCTCGGGCCCGCCGACATGGACGTGGGCATCCTCTACGACCACTTCACGCCCTTCGTGCTGATGCAGCTGGAGGAGTTCGGCTTCTGCGCGCCCGGCGAGGGCGCCGACTTCACCGCCGCGGGGGCGCTGCCGCTCAACACGCACGGCGGGCAACTGGGGGAGGCGTATCTGCACGGCATGAACGGCATCGCCGAGGCGGTGCGCCAGATCCGCGGCACGTCGGTCAACCAGGTCGAGGGCGCGAGCCGCGCGCTGGTCACGGCGGGGACGGGCGTGCCGACGTCGGGGCTCGTCCTCACGGCGGACGGCTGAGCGTGGCGGCTGTGCCACGCGGCTGAGCGTGGCGGCTGTGCCGTACGGGACTGCGCCGTACGGGTGGCTTCCGCGGCCTTCGGGCGCGCCGTGGCGTGGCAGACGGCTGAATCGGGTGCGGCGCAGGGCGAGCCTGAGCCACGGAGCGCGGGGCAGCTTCTTCACTCGCCCTATGCGCCAGAAAAATCACATCATCCGACGGTTGGTTGTCCTGGTGGCGACGCTTGCCTCGCTGTTCGCCGCGGGAGTCGCACCGGCGGCGTCCACCGCTCCCGTCGCCGCTCCGTCCGACGGTGACCAGGGCGTGGGGCCGGATCCCGTAACCGGCTCCTACCCGGGCGCCCAGGGCTCCCCGGTCTCCCCGGGTTCCGCGGTCTCCCCGGGTTCCGCAGCCTCACCGGGGCCCCAGGGTTCCGCCGGGCAGGGCCTGCCCACGGGCCTCGGACCGGTGCCGGGCCGGCCCCCGGGCCTGCCGGGCCAGTCGCAGGGCGGCATGCCGGGTCTGGGCCAGCCCCAGGGCGTGCCCGGCCAGGACCAGGGCCAAGGTGTACCGGGTCAGGGGCAGAGCCAGGGCGTGCCGGGTCAGGGCCAGGGAACCGGACCGGCCGCCGACGGCCTCACCGCGCCCCGCAACGGCGCCGGAACCGCCGCGGGGAGCGTCGCCCGTACGGACGCGGCCGACGCCGCGCTGGGCAGAGCGCACCGCCCAGCCACCCAGGGCACGACCGGCGACCCCCGCGCCATGGGTGCCCGCGTCTTCGAGGGCCAGGGCTTCGACACCTGCCAGGCGCCCTCGGCCGCGACCATGAACGCCTGGCGGCAGTCCTCCCCGTACCGCGCCGTCGGCATCTACTTCGGCGGCCACGGCCGGGGCTGCTCGCAGCCGAACCTCACCCGGGCATGGGTGGAGCAGGTCAGCCGCATGGGCTGGAACCTCATCCCGACGTACGTCGGCTCACAGGCCCCCTGCGTCGGCTCCAAGCACAAGCGCAAGGCGGCCATGAGCCACCACGAGCCCTACGCGCGCGGTGCGAAGGAGGGCCAGGACGCGGTCAGCAAGGCCCAGGCCCTCGGGATGAAGCCCCGCAGCGCGCTCTACCTCGACATGGAGGCGTACGACCGGGGCAACACGCGCTGCGCCGACACCACCCTGCGCTTCATCAAGGGATGGAACCGCGCGGTGAGCGGCGCGGGCTATCTGCCCGGCTTCTACAGCAGCGGGAACTCCGGGATCGCCCACCTCGAACAGGCCCGCGCCGCCGGGCACGGCGACCTGCCCGCGGCCATGTGGTTCGCGCGCTGGAACGTGCCGCCTTCGGTGGACGGCGAGCCCAAGATGAACCGTGAGGCGTGGCAGCCGCACCGTCGCATCCACCAGTTCGAGGGCAACGTGAAGCGCAAGCACGGTGGCCGGACGCTGCACATCGACCGCAACCTCGTCGACGCGCCGGTGGCCATCGTGGAGTGAGGCGGGGGCGGGGCCGGGCGAGCCGGGGCAGGGGTGATCCCTGAGGCACCCTGATGCCTGAGCCGTACGGTCTCCACCTTCAGGAGGTGTAGGCGGAGGCCGCCGTACGCCCAGAGGCGGAGGCGCCATCGGGACCTCCGGGCGATCCCCGGAGGGCGCCCCCGCTTCTAGCGTTGGGCCATGACCACGCCTGGGACTGTCCGGACCGCCCGGACCACCTCTTCGACCGTGACGCCTCTGACGTTCACGTCGTACGTGCGGGCGCGCGGGCCGGTGCTGCTGCGCACCGCCCGCTCGCTCACGGCCGACCCGCGCGACGCGGAAGACCTGCTCCAGACCGCGCTCACCAAGACGTACCTGGCGTGGGAGCGGATAGCGGACCACCGCGCGCTGGACGGCTATGTGCGGCGCGCGCTGCTCAACACGCGTACGTCGCAGTGGCGCAAGCGCAGGGTCGACGAGTTCTCCTGCGAGGAACTGCCCGAGCCCGAACCGCTGCCCGGACCCGACCCGGCGGAACAGCAGGCGCTGCGGGATGCGATGTGGCGCGCTGTGCTGAAGCTTCCCGCTCGGCAGCGGGCGATGGTGGTGCTGCGCTATTACGAGGATCTGAGCGAGGTGCAGACGGCGGCGGTGCTCGGTGTGTCCGTGGGGACGGTGAAGAGCGCGGTGTCGCGCGCACTGGCGAAGCTCCGCGAGGACCCCCAACTGGCCTCCGACACCCTCGCCGATGACCACCTGACGGCGGCCTGACGTCCCCTTCGCGGGGTGCGGAAGGAAACGGCGGGTTCCCGCTTCACGGGGGTGTTGCGCGGGACGGTTGGCCCGTGAAGGGGCTGCCGTAGGGTCCCGCGCTGGTTTTTGTGACTCCGCACGTTCTGTGCGGGAGCCCGCCGGGGAACCGGTCCGTGCTGAGGCCCCGCGAGGGGAGGGTGGTTCAAAAGGGGACAGTCTGGGGCGCCCGCGACGACCGCGTCGGAACTCTCATGTGGAACAGCATGGCTCAAACACTCGCGGTGTGACCTGCAACAACGCCCAAGCAGCGCCCTCAGCGGTTGACCGCTGGGGGCGCTGACTAGTTCTGGGCGCCGTCCAGCGGGCCCGTCATGCTCACGAGTCGATGAGCTCGATACCGATCGCGAGGGCGCCGAGCGCTTCCTTCTCGGGACCGTAGATGCCTCGGATGTTCGCGAGCTGTTCCTCGCGTGAGGACTCCGGATTGACGTTCGCCGAGCCCTCGCCGTCGAGCAGGGCCTCGAACGTCGGGTACTCGTTGACGCGGGTCACTCGAACGCTGATGGTTTCCTCGGTGCCCTTGATCCGGAACCGGATCACGTCGCCTGCGGTGAGGTCGGCCAGGTGCGGGTACTTGACCCGTACCTCGGTGGACTTCTTGCCTGCGGCGACGAGGTCGAAATACCGCCGATAGAGGTTGAGCTCGTGTACACGAGCCGCGGTTCCGGTCATGGGGCGGGGGCGCTCCTCGCTGCTGGTGCGGTCATCATGCGGCCGATCTCGCTGGCTGAGTACGAACGGAAGAAGTGCCGGGGGTCTGAAAGTACGACGTCGGTCATGGCGAGCAGGTGCTCGACGTAGTCGGCCGTCGTCCCGGGCCACTCCCGGGTGTCGAGCATCCAGGGCGCGGCACCGTCCGGCAAGGGTTCCCGGCCCTCCCGGATGAGGGACTTGGACAGCTTCGCGCCCGTGTCCGTGACGATCTGCGGGCAGAACAGCCGGGCGGGAAGCTGCCGAGGTGTGAGGCCGACGGCATGCAGGGCGCCGTCGACGAGGTGCGAGCCGAACACCCAGTCGCCGCCCTTGACCATCACGGACAGTGTGCCGCCGTGCGTGTCGGAGAGCGCGAGCTCTTTCACGAGGTTGCGGTACAGGGTGGCGAGGTCGAGGTATCCGCCGCTGTCCGGGGCGATGGTGACCTCGTACTCGCCATGGTGCAGGCACTCGGCTGTGACGGTGGCGAGGTCGAGACTGCTGTCTGTTACGCGAGTGCGCTGGGCGTACTTCTCGGACCACCCGCAGCCATGTTCCGGGCAAGGCACGCGGAGGTGGGCTACGCCCGCCGAAGGGGCGAGCCACCAGCGGGCGGCGCCCATGCGGGGCAGGACGCGCAGCCACGTGCGGCGGTAGTGCTCGGCGGCCTGCTGCTGCGTGTACGTCTCGACGGCGTACGGCACGGCCAGGCGCTCGGAGAGAGCGGCGAAGAACGGCCGGTACAGGGCGTCGATCTGCTCGGCGATGGCTTGAGCGCCGAGCGCGTGCGCGTAGGTGCGCATGTAGCGGTGCCCGGTCGGGGAGTCCGTGACGATCGTGTACGGGGCGTTGTCGAGGGCGGCGAACTGAACCTCGACCGGTACGCCGAACTTCTCGCGCAACCGTGCCGCAGCGACGAAGGTGAGGGACTGAACGAGCGACGTGCCGATGTGCGGCGCGCCGTTGATCTGCGTCCCTACCACGAACACGATCCGCTCGGGCGCGGCGTCGAGGATGCGGGGCGTCAATACGTCCTGAGCGTGTGAGAGCGCGTTGGCAAGGACAGTGTTCGGCGATACCGGGTAGGTGGTCACACTTCTCCCCTTGGGTTGGGACGAGACAGCCGCACACGCCGCTTATGACGTGCGGTACGGCCCTTTGCGGAGCCGCGTGACGCCCATGCGCACGCGCCCCGTGGCGATTGTTCGGGAGACGTAGGCGTTTATCGCGTCCGGTCCAGCGCCCGGCGGGACTGGGTCGAGGCCGACCAGGACGCACACAGGGCCGTCGTCGGCCAGGTGGGAGCGCCACGCGCGACCAGTGGGAGGGAGACACAGCGTGAAGCTGGGGTGGCCGTAATCGAAGGTGATCACGTCGCCGGTCATGACGAGGCGGGAGCCGGTATCGGGTAGATGCTCGGCCGGTGGGCGTAGGTCGAGGGCGTCGACCATGCCCAAGAGACCGGCCTCGATGTTCTCGGGCGTCTCTCCGGGCCGTCGGGCGGGGGCATGGCCGATCAGCAGGAAGGCAACCCGGCCTGCGGGCGAGTGGGACTCGATCCACATTGACGCGGTACACCCCGCGATGAAGCCGGGAGCCGGTACCGCACGGATGGTGACGGGCTTGGGCGTCAGCATGGGACCGCCGCCGGGCCCTTGGTGAGCATGAACTCGGCCCATACCACTTTCCCTGGGCCGGTGCGCCTCGATACTCCCCAGTCGTCGGCGAAGCTCGCGACGAGAAACAGGCCGCGGCCGTCGTCGTCGTACTCGGTGGCCTTACGCAGCTCCGGTCGTCCGTCGCCCGCGTCGTGCACCTCGACGCGCAGCGTGTCGCCCTCAACGGCGACCCGGACGCGGAAATCGCGTCCGGCTGGGCTGCCGTGCTTGATCGCGTTCGTTGCGAGTTCGGAGACGCATACGAGGATGTCGTCGGCGCGGTCGGTACGGACTTCGCCGACGATGGCGGCGCGCACGAATCTCCGTGCCTGGCCTACCGACGAGGGCTTTCGTGGAAACTGCCTCTTGTGTTTGAGGGGGGAGTTCATGCGGGCCGCCTTACTCGCGCGTGGCGGAGCAGGTTCCGCGTCCGTCGTGGTGTCAGGGGTGCGAAACCAAGCGACGGTTGCCTCGCGGTGGGGGATGGTTGCGCTCTGCGTGCGTTGAGGTAAGGGGGCGGTGCCCGCGTCTTCCCGAGGTGCCTTGCCCGCTTGTGAGTTCGGAGGAGTACCCCGAGTCTCGTCCGTCATCTGCTGCCTCCCCGGGAATGGTTCGGTTCATTTACTAGGCAACACTCGTGACGAGTCTCGGGGTACCGTCGAGGGGGTGTCGAAGGGTGTCGTTTCCACTACCCCCCGTCGCAGAAGGTTGTGAGCATGAGGGCGCCAAACGACAAGCTCGAACAGTGGTTGGAACGCTCCCGGATGAGCCGCGGGGAACTAGCGCGACAGGTGAAATCCAAGGCCATCCAGTGGGGGCAGCCGCACATCTCGCCAGGCACAACGCGTGTTCGATTCTGGCTCCAGGGTGAGCGCCCGCGGACACCGCTTCCCGACATCATCGCGGCCGTCTTCTCGGACCATTTCGGATTCCGGGTCACAACGTACGATCTCGGGCTCGGTGAGAGCGGTGGAGCCGATGCGGCTCTCGTGTACAACTCCTCATACGCCGCTACCGTGGACGTTGTCGCAGACTTGGGGAGAGCTGACGTGGACCGACGCAAGTTCCTTTCAGCCGCACCGTTCGCGGCCGTTGCCGGTGTGGGGCCCTCGCGTGACTGGCTGATGAACACCCTTGACCAGGAGCCGGAACCGGGCCCACGCGTGCGGCTAGAAGACGTGACCGCCGTGAAGAACATGTTCGAGACCTTCCAGCAGGTGGACATCTTCCAGGGCGGCGGGTCCGGTCGGCTGGTGCTGGCCGAATATCTGACGCAGCACGTCTATCCGCTGTTGCGCCGGACCCACACTGAAGAGGTGCGGCGGGCGCTGTGTGGGGCCGCGGCCGAACAGACGTACCTGCTGGGCTGGATGTCTTATGACGCGGGCAAGCAGGGCAAGGCACAGCGGTACTTGATCCAGTCGCTCAGGCTCGCCGAGGAGTCGCACAACCCGGCGCTTGGCGCGCACGTGCTCGCGGGCATGGCGGATCAAGCGACGTTGTTCGGTGACCCTGCCGAGGGGCGACGGCTGGCTCAAGCAGGGCGCCATGGCCTCTCGCGGGCGCAGTCCCCGGCCTGTCTGGCGGACCTGTGGTGTCTGGAGGCGCGGGCGCTCGCGCTGCTCGGCGAGAAGGTCGCCGCCGCCCATGCCGTCGCGCAGTCCGAGAAGGCGTTCGAGTCCGTGCGCGAGGGCGGCGAGCAGGCATGGGCCGAGTTCATCGACCCCGCGTACCTGCACGGCGAACACGCGAACACCTTCCGGGACCTGGGCGACTCTGCGGCGGCGGAGGAGCACGCGCGCCGCTCCATCGACCACGCCAAGAAGCAGCGCCGGGCCCGACGCGGGGCAATGTCACAAGCGGCCTTGTCCGTCTCCCACCTGCAACGGGACGACTTGGAATCGGCGTACGCGGCGGGCATGCGCACGTTGTCGCTGGCCAAGCAGGTCAAGTCGTCGCGAGCTGTCGAGGCCGTGCAGGATCTCCAGAGGAGGATGCGGCCTTTCGGGACACACCGTCTGGTCGCCGACTTCAACGAGCGGGTGCGCGAGCTGGTCGTCGCGGCGTAACCGCGCTAACGGCAAAACGCCCCTGTCCGGCCGAGGCGTACGGGGGCGTTGCTGTCTACGGTTCCAGTGTGCTGCGTATGCGGGCCGCGATGTCAGGGGTGTCCCTCTACCGGGAGCCAGCGTGGTCGAGCACGCGGCGTAGGGTCTCCTCGGCCGCGGTCGCGCGGTCCGCTTCCCGCTTGGCCATGTCCCACGCGACATCCCGCTCGCGGCGGAGTGCGGTGATCTTGGGGTCGCCTACGAACGCCCCGCGGCCCGTCACCACGCGAGATCGCACCCGATGCCCGCAGCGCGGCGAGTACAGCCCGCACGGTAGGCCGGGTCACGCTGAATTCGGCTGCGAGCTCTTCTTCGCTGGTTTTGTGGCCCCGCACGTTCTGTGCGAGAGCCCTCCGGGGAACCGGTCCGTGCTGAGGCCCCGTAAGGGGAGGGTGGTTCAAGAGGGGACGTTCAGGGGGTGTCAACCCCGTGACATACCGGGCGGTCGGTGGCAGGCTTCCGGCAGATGGGCTCGTTACGCATCAGTAACGAGCCCTCCGCATCCGCAACCTCGGGAGGCCCCGGTGCTGAGCACGATGCAGGACGTACCGCTGACCATCTCGCGCATCCTGCGCCACGGCTCGACGGTCCACGGCCGCTCGCAGGTCACGACCTGGACCGGCGAAGGCGCCCCGGGCCCGCACCGGCGCACGTTCGCCGAGATCGGCGACCGCGCGGCCCAGCTCGCGCACGCGCTGCGCGACGAACTCGGCGTAGCCCGCGACGACCGCGTCGGAACCCTCATGTGGAACAACGCCGAGCACGTCGAGGCGTACTTCGCCGTCCCCTCCATGGGCGCGGTGCTGCACACCCTCAACCTGCGGCTCCCGGCCGAGCAGTTGGTGTGGATCGTGAACCACGCGGCCGACCGCGTGATCCTCGTCAACGGCTCACTGCTTCCGCTGCTCGCCCCGCTGCTGCCGCGCCTGGAGCCCGTCGAGCACATCGTCGTGGTCGGGCCGGGCGACACCTCGCTGCTGGAGGGGTGCCGTCCGGCCGTGCACGAGTACGAGGCGCTGCTCGCCGGGCGTCCCGCCACGTACGAGTGGCCCGAGCTGGACGAGCGGGACGCCGCTGCCATGTGCTACACGTCCGGGACGACGGGCGAGCCCAAGGGCGTGGTCTATTCGCACCGTTCCATCTATCTGCACGCCATGCAGGTCAACATGACGCAGTCGATGGGCCTGACGGACGCGGACACGACGCTCCCCGTGGTGCCGATGTTCCATGTCAACGCGTGGGGCCTGCCGCACGCCACGTTCATGACCGGGGTGGGCATGCTGATGCCCGACCGCTTTCTCCAGCCGGGCCCGCTCGCCGAGATGATCGAGGCGGAGCGGCCGACGCACGCCGCCGCCGTCCCCACCATCTGGCAGGGCCTGCTGGCCGAACTCGCGGACAAGCCGCGCGACATCTCCTCCCTGAAGACGGTCACCATCGGCGGCTCCGCCTGCCCGGAGGCGATGATGCGCGCGTTCGAGGAGGAGCACGGGGTGGAGGTGTGCCACGCCTGGGGGATGACCGAGACGTCCCCGCTGGGCACCGTCTCCCACCCGCCGGGCGGGCTCACTCCCGAGGAGGAGTGGCCGTACCGCGTCAGCCAGGGCCGCTTCCCCGCGTCCGTCGAAGCGCGGCTGGCGGCGCCCGACGGCGGCTTCGCGCCGCACGACGGGGAGTCGCCGGGCGAGCTGGAGGTGCGCGGGCCGTGGATCGCCGGAGCGTACTTCGGGGGCGCGGGTGCGGAACCGGTGCGCCCCGAGGACAAGTTCAGCCCGGACGGCTGGCTGCGTACGGGCGACGTCGGCGTGATCACGGCGGACGGCTATCTGACGCTGACCGACCGCGCCAAGGACGTCATCAAGTCGGGCGGCGAGTGGATCTCCTCCGTCGAGCTGGAGAACGCGCTCATGGCACACGAGGCGGTGGCGGAGGCGGCCGTCGTCGCGGTGCCGGACGACAAGTGGGGGGAGCGCCCGCTGGCGACCGTCGTCCTCAAGGAGGACGCAGGGGACGTGACGTACGAGGATCTGCGGGCCTTCCTCGGCGAGCGCGTCGCGCGCTGGCAGCTTCCCGAGCGCTGGGCGCTGATCGAGTCGGTGCCGAAGACGAGCGTGGGCAAGTTCGACAAGAAGGTGCTCAGGAGCCAGTACGCGTCGGGCGATCTGGACGTCACCCACGTCACCGCCTCCGGCGGCGGTCCGGCACGCCCGGCACGGTGACGCGACGTTCTTGACGGCGGGGGCGGGCCCGGTTCCGGAACCGGGCCCCCACCCCTTTACCGGGCCCCCACTCCTTTACCGGGCCCTGGCCTCTACCGGGTGACGCCGCCCGACGCGGCCACCGCACCCCGGCGGCCCCGGCCGCCGTCGCGCCCCGCGCCGCCCACGTACCCGAGCACGAGCCAGCACAGGGCGACAGCGCACACGCCCGTCCAGCCGAAGTGGGTGAAGGCCGGGCCCGCGAGCGCGGAGGCGGCTGCCGCGCTGATGAAGGCCACGACGATGTAGCCGGTGTTGGCCGCCGAGGGCGAGTCCGTCGAGCTCAGCGCGCGCATCTGGTTGGCGACCTGCCCCGCGACCAGTCCGGCGTGCACGAGCAGCGCCGCGGCGCACAGCGCCCACATCCGCTGTCCGCCCAGCCAGAAGAGCGGCAGCGCGACGGCGGCGAGCACATAGGCCGTGTTGACGACGCGCCGCGCGCCGAAGCGGTCGACCAGGCCGCCCGAGAGGGGCGCGATGGCGGTGGCCGAGAGGCCGAAGAGGCCGAACAGCCCGGCGCTTCCCGTCGAGAGGTGGTACGGCGCGCCCGTCAGCAGCAGCGCCAGCGAGGTCCACAGCGCGCTCCACGCGCCGAACAGCCCGCTCTGGCGCGCGCACGCGCGCCGCAGCTCGGCCGACCCGGCGAAGGTGCGCGCCGTGCGGGCCATCCCCCGCAGCGGGTTCGCCGCACCGCCGCGTCCGGGGTTCCCGTCCGCGCGACGGGGCCGTACGTCGGCGGGCAGCAGCGCGGCCGTGCCGAGGCTGACGAGCACGGTCAGCACGGCGGAGCCGATGAACACGGCGCGCCAGCCGAACACGTCCCCGGCCATCGCGCCCAGCACCCGCGCCGCGACGATCCCGGTGAACAGCCCGGCGACGATCGCGCCGAGGTGCCGCCCGCGCCGTTCGGCGGGGGCGCGCTCGGCGACGAGCGGTACGAGGAGCTGGGGCACGACGGTGACGGCCGAGGCGACGAAGACGGTGAGGCCGAGCACGGGCAGCCCCGGCGCGAGGCCCGCGCACGTCATGGCGACGCCCGCGGCGAGCGCGAGCGCGGCGACGAGGCGGCGGCGGTCGGCCGTGTCGCCGAGCGGCGCGAAGAGGAGCAGCCCGGCCGCGTAGCCGAGCTGTCCGAGGGCCGCCACCCAGCCGAGCGCCGAGGCCCGCACGCCGAAGCCCTCGGCGATGAGGCCGAGGAGCGGGGCCGCGAGATAGATGTTGGCGACGGTCACCGCGGTGCAGACCGCGATGACGGCGAGCAGCAGGGCTGGCGGTACGCGTGTGTCGCGTACGGGTGCTTGGGGCCGCGCGCCGGCGGATATGGAGGCGGAGCTGTCCGTCGGCGTGCGGGTGGTGGACGAGGGCGGCATGCGGTCCCTTCTCTCGGCTGGCCAAGGTGATCAACCAACCTGTTGGTTGAAACATTTCCAGGGGACACGCCGCGCTGTCAACCAAATAGTTGGTTGTGCGGCTATGCTGCCCGCATGACAGGAACCCGGGACCCCGAGGCGACCAAGGCGCGCATCTTCGCCGCGGCCACAGCGGAGTTCGCCGCTTACGGCATCGCAGGCGCCCGCATCGACCGGATCGCCCGCGAGGCGCGCGCGAACAAGCAGCTCATCTACGCCTACTTCGGCAACAAGTCAGAGCTGTTCGCGCTGGTCCTGGAGCACCGTCTCATCGAGCTGGCGGCGGACATCCCCGTCGACGCCGAGGACCCGGGCGGCTGGATCGACCGCCTCCTCGACTACCACGCGGCCCACCCCGAACTGGCCCGGCTCATGCTGTGGGAGGGCCTGGAGTACGGCACCTCCGGCATCCCTCGCGAGAAGGAGCGCGAGGCGCACTACGGGCGCAAGGTGGAGGCGTTCGCCGAGGCGCAGCGCAGGGGCGTCATCGGCTCGACGATCCCGGCCCGCGATCTGGTCTTCCTGCTGATCTCCCTGGTCGTGTGGCCCACGGCGGTGCCGCAGATGCGGCGCTTCCTCGTCGGAGGCGCGGACGACGACACGGAGCGGCTGCGCGAGTCCGTCCGCACGGCGGCCCGCCGCCTCACCTCGCTGCCCTCCTGAGCCGGGGCGGCTTCGCTGAGGCGGGTGGCGCGACGGGTCAGTTCGCGCCGATCTTCGTGAGGAGGTCCACGATGCGCGACTGGACCTCCGTGCTCGTCGAGCGCTCCGCGAGGAACAGCACCGTTTCTCCCGAGGCGAGCCGGGGCAGTTCCGCTGGATCCATGTCGGCGGAGGTGTAGACGACGAACGGGGTGCGGTTCAGCAGCCCGTTCACCCGGAGCCAGTCGATGATCCCCGCGCGACGGCGCCGTATCTGCATCAGGTCCATCACGACCAGATTCGGCCGGATCTGCGCCGCGACCGGCACCGCGTCGGCGTCGGTCGGCGCGTGCGCGACCTGCATGCCGCGCCGCTCCAGTGACGCGGTCAGCGCGCTCGCGATCGCCTGGTGCTCCTCCACGAGCAGCACGCGTGGCGGGTGCTGCTCGCTGTCGCGCGGCGCGAGTGCCTTGAGCAGCACGGCGGGGTCGGCGCCGTAGGCGGCCTCGCGGGTCGCCTGGCCCAGACCGGCCGTGACCAGCACCGGGACCTCGGCCGCCACCGCCGCCGTCCGCAGCGACTGGAGCGCGGTCCGCGTGATCGGCCCTGTGAGCGGGTCGACGAAGAGGGCGGCAGGGTAGGCCGCGATCTGCGCGTCGACCTCCTCGCGCGAGTGCACGATGACGGGGCGGTAGCCGCGGTCCGACAGCGCCTGCTGGGTGGAGACGTCCGGCTCCGGCCACACGAGCAGGCGGCGCGGGTTGTCCAGCGGCTCCGGGGGCAACTCGTCGTCGACGGGCCGCGGCGGCACGGCCAGCCCACGCCCTTCGGACACCTCGACAGGGCTGTCAGGCCCGTCGAGCGGCTCGGGTCCCTCGGCCGCGCCCGCGTCCGGAGCCCCTATGACGAACTCGCGCGCGGGCGCCTGCGCCTGCTGGGAGTGGGGGTGCGGCTGGGGCTGCGGTTGAGGTTGCGGCTGGGGCTGCGGCATCGGGCCCGGCATGGGTCCTGGCGGCTGCTGGGCGCCGTCGTCCGGGGGCGTCGCCAGCTTGCGGCGGCGGCCCGAACCGGCCTGCTGGGCCGGAGTGGACGGTGTCGACGGTATGGCAGGCGCGGGCGCGGGCGGCAGCGCGCGGGCACCACCCTGCGGCTGCTGCGCCCGCTGACCCGGCTGCCCGGCCTGTCCCGCCTGGCCTGCTTGCCCCGCCTGACCTGCCTGACCTGCTTGTTCGGCCGCTATCCGCTGCGCGAAGGGCACGCCCTGGCCGAGCGTCCGCACGCACGGGCCCTGGCCCGTCTCGTACGCGCCCGCCTCGCCACCGCCGCCGGTGCCGCCGGTGCCCTGCCGCGACGGGCGTTCGGGCTCCTGCGGCAGCGGGCCGCCGCCCAGGATCGGGCTCGCCGCGACGACGGAGTGGTCGGCGGACTGCGCCTCGCCGCCGCCGCTGCCCTGCGCGCCGGTCTCCTGCACGGGCGCCGGCCCGGGCTCGGTTCCGGTTCCGGTTCCGGTTCCGGGGGCGGGGGCGGGGGACAGCTCGGGTCGTGACGGCTGCTGCCGCGGGTCCCGCTGGGGGAGGGGCCCTGCGGGGTACGCGGAGGTCGAGTCGCCCGGCGCGCTGGGCGAGGGCGGCAGCGCGAAGGGCCCGTGCTGCTCCTGGGGCTCCCGCACCGGGCCCTGCGCAGCGCTCTGCGGCGTCGGCTGCGCGGGCGGCATCGCGAACGGCGCGTTCTGCGGGCCCTGCTGGCCGCCTTCCTGGCCCTCGTACCCGGTCTCGCCCCGCGCGGCGGCCTCCGCGCGCTCCCTCGCCCGCGCGAGCCGCCGCGCCCTGCGGCCACCGCCCGCGCTCTGCTCGACGCTGCCGCTTCCGCTGCCACCGCTGCCGTCGTCGCCCTGGCCGCCGGGGCCGAGCGCGGGCAGCGCGCCCTCGGCGCCGCTCTCCTGGCCCTCCGGCGCCCGACGGCCACGGCGTCCCGTGCCCGGCTGGGCCTGCTCGGGCAGCATCGTGCCCGGTCCTTCGGCATCCGGGACCTGGCCGCCGTCCTCCGGAGCGGAGAGCGCGCGGCGCGCCCTGCGGCCCGAACCCTGGCCCGCCCCCTGGTACTGCTCCATCGCGGTGCCGGGCACGGTGCCGGGCGCGCCGCCGTGGGAGACGTCGCCCTCGTCCAGCGGCCCCGGGACGGCCGTCCCGCCGCTCGGCCCCGCGGGCAGCGCCAGCGCGCCGCCCCGCGCGCCCGCCTCGCCCGCCGCCGCCTGGTCGTGCCGCTCCTCGGCGGGGCTGGGCCGCCCGCGCCTGCGCCCCGTGGGACGGGGCTCGGCCGCGACCTCGGCGCCCGCTCCCCCGCCCGTCTCCGCACCGGGCTCCGGTACGTCGACGACATCCGTCGACGTGCCACCGCCCGTGCCGCCCACGGCCATGCCCGTGCGCGGGTCGACGAGCGCCTGCCGTCCACCGCCGCTGCCGCTCTGCTGCTGCGCCGCCGCGCCCGCGTGCTCCCCGCTCGCGTGCTGGCCGGTGCCCGCCTGCTGACCGCTCGTCGTCCAGGCGCCGCCCATGCCGGTCGCCTCGTGCGTCGTGCCGCCCGTGGCCTGGTCCTCGGTGCCCCGTACGGGCTGGGCCGGGACCGGCATGACCGTCGTCTCGCTGTCGCGCGGCCGGGGGATCTCGCCGCCCGGGCCGCCCGCGCCGCCACCGGCCGCCGCAGGGACCTGTCCGGTGCCGTCGCCCGCGGCGTCCGCGCCGGAACCGCCCGTCGGCGTGGTCCCCGTGCCCCCGGCGCCGTTCGTACGGCCCGTACCGTTCGTGCCGCCCGAGCCCCCGGTGTGCCCGGAACCGCCCGTGCCGCCCGCACCGCCGCCCGCACCGCCGCCCGCGCCGCCGCGTCCGCCCGAGCCGCCCCCGGCGGCCACCGGAACTTCCAGCACATACGCGCTGCCGCCCGCCGCGCCCGGCACCTGGTGCGTCTGGAGCACGCCGCCGTGCCGCGCGACGATGCCCCGCACGATCGGCTCGTGCACGGGGTTGCCGCCCCCGAACGGGCCGCGTACCTCGATCCGTACGACGTTCCCGCGCTTCGCAGCCGCGACGACGATCGTCGGATCGACACCGGGCGCTGCGGCGACCGGCGCGTTGCCCGTCGCGTCCACGCCCGCGACGTCGGCCACCAGATGCGCCAGGGCCGTCGCGAGCCGTTCCGGATCGACCTCGGCCTCGATGGGCGGCGCGTGCACGGCGAACTGCGCCCTGCCGGGCCCGATCAGTTCCACCGCGCCCTCGACCCCGCTGGCCACCACGGCGTCCAGCGAGACCTTCTCCACCCGCAGCTTCTCGCGGCCCGCGTCGAGCCGCTGGTAGCCGAGCACGTTGTCGACGAGCGTCGTCATGCGCGCGTAGCCCGCTGCCAGGTGGTGCAGGATCTGGTTGGCCTCGGGCCACAGGTTCCCCGCGGGGTCGGCGGCCAGGCCCGTCAGCTCGTCGCGCAACTGGTCGAGCGGCCCGCGCAGCGCGGTGTCCAGCACGGCGAGGAGCTGCTCGTGGCGGCCCGAGAGCGCCTCGTAGGCGCGCCGGTCGGCGAACGTCAGCACCGCGCCGACGAGCTGCTCGCCGTCCCGCACCGGCGCCGTCGTCATGTCGACGGGCACCGGGCGCCCGTCCTTCGTCCACAGCACCTGACCGACCCGCACCCGGTGCTTGCGCCCTGACTTCAGGGTGTCGCTGAGCGGGGTCTCCTCGTACGGGAGCGGCGTGCCGTCGGCGCGCGAGTGGTGCACCAGCGGGTGCAGTTCCTGGCCGCCCAGGTCGGTGGCGCGGTGCCCGAGCAACTGCGCTGCCGCCGGGTTGACGAGGACGACGCGGCCCTCCGTGTCCACGCCGACGACGCCCTCGGAGGCGGCGCGCAGGATCATCTCGGTCTGCCGCTGCTGCCGTGCCAGCTCGGCCTCGGTGTCCAGGGTGCCGGTGAGATCGCGGACGACGAGCATCAGCAGCTCGTCGCCGGTGTACGTGTTGCCGGCCGCGCCGCCGCGGCCGAGTCCGTGGTCGGCGAAGGCGGCCTCGAAGGCGGAGGCGTACGGGGTGCGCCCGTCCTCCAGGTTCGCGCTGGTCACCTCGACCGGGAACTCCGCGCCATCGGTGCGCCGCGCGACCATCCTGGTCGGCTTCTGACGCTCCTGGATCTCCGCGGCCTCGTTCGGCCTGCGCATCGAACCCGGAATCCGCTTCGAGTCGAACTCGGGGAGCAGATCGAGCAGCCCGCGACCCACCAAGGCGGTGCCCGGAGTCTCGAAGGTCTCCAGCGCGATGGTGTTCGCGTTCACCACCGTGCCGTTGCAGTTCACCAAGAGCAACGCATCGGGCAGCGCGTCGAGTATGGCGGCGAGGCGAGCAGTGCCTCGGGATGGCCTGCTGCTCACGACGACGTTTCCTCCCTGTAACCCACGGTGCCGGTGACCCTCGCCCGGTCCTGCCGGTCCGGTCACGACTGCCAGTCTGCCGCTCACCCCGGGCGTGTCACTAGGGGGAGTCTACGGGCAGCGGTTGTGCGCGCGGCGACGGATGTGCGGGAGGAAGCGGTAAACCCTCACCCGTCCCCCCGACGTTCCCCCAACGACCCGCGCACGGCGGGACGATGGCCTCCACCGCCTCCGGCCCGGCCCCCGCCCGGCTTCCGCTCGGTTCGACGGGGGCCGCGCGCTTGTCGTACTCAACGGGCTTGGGAGCCTTGTCGCCTTCCTCGCGATAACTGGTGCTAACGGGTGACTGCGAACGCGTCCCCGGGGGGAGGGCAGGTCAGAGGGGTGGCCGGGATGCGGGACGGAGGCGGAGCATCCGCCTTCCGTCGTCTCTGCCGTCAGCGCGTTTTCGGAAGCGCGGGTACGAGCGCGTCCCAGCGCCGGATCTCGCAGCCGTTGCCGCGCGAGAAGCGCGCGTCGATCTCCCGACCGCGCCAGGTGCCCACGATGTGGGCCGAGGCGGGCCCGCCGTAGATCATCGTGCACTTGGTGTCGGGGGCGACCGGCTCGAACGGATTCGCCCCCCGGTCGCTCGCCGCCGCCAGCGCGTCACAGGCCCCCTGGGCGTTCGGATGATCCCCGCCCGTCGGACCGCACTCCAGGCTGTACGTGCCGTCCATCGCGGAGTTCCCGCTGTCCTTGACGGTGAAGTTGAGGTGGTCGGCCTTGGCGGGCGGCGCGGTGCGGGCGGCGGGGCCGTCGCTGCCGGGGGTGGCGGCGGCCGGGGCGACCAGGCCGCCGGTGACGAGGGCCGCCGAAGCGAGGGCGATGGCGGGTCCGAAGCGGCGCGGCATGTCTGCTCCCGTTCTCTTTTCTCTGCCGGGTCTGAGCCGGATGACGTGCCGGGCGGCGGTCGCGTCGTCCGTCCCATCCGTCCACCGGGACGCGGGGGCGCCCCTTGTCCCCACTAACGCTCGGCGGCGCGTGGCGTTGCGCAACTCGACGCGCCGCCCCCTTCCGTGGAACCGCCCGGCCGCCCCGTCGGCCCTCCGCCGGCGGGGGTGGCGGTATCGCGGCTACCGCTTTGCCCAGGGGACATGCGACCGGGTACCGTGGGGGCCGATTGGAGGCAGCCCCACGGGCTGTGCCATCATCAGCACACACCGCCTGGCTTTCCAGGGCGGCTGTGTCTGGAGGCTTCGCCTAGTCTGGTCTATGGCGCCGCACTGCTAATGCGGTTTGGGGTGACCCCCCATCCCGGGTTCAAATCCCGGAGCCTCCGCACTCTGATCCCCAGGATCACCGAAAGCCCCGGCCTCGACGGCCGGGGCTTTTTCGCGTGCGCGGGCTTCGCACCTGCCTCCGCGCGCGGCGCGAGCGGCCCGTCGACAAGATCGCTCCAGAGTCGTGGATCCGACCGTTTCCGCAGGTCAGGGCGGGTGCGGGAATCGGATTTCGCCTCTGGCCACCGGTCATGTAATGTTGTTCCCGCAACGCCGCACCGGCAAGAAAACGCCGGAAAGCAAGCGCTCGTAGCTTAACGGATAGAGCATCTGACTACGGATCAGAAGGTTGCAGGTTCGAATCCTGCCGAGCGCGCAGCAGCTCAGAGGGCCCCGGGTTATCCCGGGGCCCTCTTGCGTTGGGGGCGTACAGCAGCGAAGTACAGCAACGGGGCCTTACGCGGCTGATTCGCCCCGGAGCGCTTCCGAGAGCTGCCGGAGCGCGTCCCGGACCTCTGAGTCGTCCGCGTCCGCGTAGACGTCCATGGTCATTGCGATCTGCGAATGCCGCAGGATGCGCTGTGCCACCTTCGGGTGGACCTTGAGCACGACCAGGAGCGCGCTGGTGGTGTGCCGGGTGTTCCGCAGTGGGATCACGCGGAGACCGGCCCGGCGAGCCCGGAGCGCGAACATGCGCGTCAGGTTCCCCGGCTCGATCGGGGTGCCGTACTTCGTGGTGAAGACCAGGCCGTGCGAGTCCTGCCAGAGATCACCGGCAGCCTTCCGGTCGCCGACCCGCTGGGAGCGGCGCATACTCCGTACGCTGACACGGGTGACGCGCTTGATCGCTGACAGCAGGTGGAGGGGGCGACGCGGTCGCCGCCAGCGCGCGGGGAGCCCGTGGGCTGTGCGAGGTGCACGACGCGGGACTGCCCGTGGCCCTCACCGACGAAGGCGCCCACCATCTACCAGGCCGATCTCGACCACGCTTTGACTCGGAACCAGTTCGCCCGGGCGACTCTGTCCATCAGCAGCCTGGACGAGGTGGAAGCGCTCAGCCGGGAAATCTGCGGCTACTCCGAGATCGGCTACGAACGCAACAAGGCCAGTTGGCTCGGCGCCCTGCCCGAACAGGACCTTGCCCCGGACACCGTGCTCCGCCAACTCGACCAGTTCGAAACCGAGGCCCGCGCCCGAGGCATCACCTACACCACGTTCCGCCGCCTCACCGAAGCCCTCGGCTTCAACCGCACCCCACGCCCCCAGTCGCGTGAGCGAGGGCGCCCGCAGGCCCGTGAGCAGTGAGGAGGCGGCGAGCCGGAGGTCGGTAAGGCCGTGGTTGGGACGGATGGCTTCCGAGCCTTGATCCACCTCCCCGGCCCGGGCCCCTCGTCGGGCAAGCCCTGGGGTCGATGGGGCCAAGATGCGGGCATGCAGCAGCCAGCCCGAGTTGCGAAATCAGCGTAAGGCTCCCAGCGCCTGCCGGACCCGACAGGGCAGGCCACCGGCCCAACACTCTCCAGCCGCCCGTGCGCGTGCCGCATCGCCCGTGCGCTGCCGTACAGCCTTGTCGCTAATGAAGTGTTTTGCTCTCGGCAACTGGCTTCCGGGAGTATGACCACATGGCCTCGTTGAAGCAGTTTGAGCCCGCATCCGGGACGCGTGATTTCCTTGCCGCTGAGTACGAAACGCGTGAGCGTGCGTTCGCGACGATCCGTAGCGTGTTCGCTCGCTACGGCTTCCAGCCGCTCCAGACGCCAGCGTTTGAGCGGCTGGACGTCCTTACTGGCAAGTACGGCGACGAAGGTGACAAGCTCATCTTCAAGATTCTTCGTCGTGGTGAGCATGAGGCCACGGGCGAAGCTGATCTAGCCCTCCGCTACGACCTCACAGTGCCGTTGGCCCGTGCGGCAGCGGCGTACGGCAGCCAGCTCCCCTCCCCGTACAAGAGGTACGCGATCGCCCCCGTGTGGCGCGCCGACCGGCCCGGCAAGGGACGGTTTCGCGAGTTCGTACAGTGCGACCTGGACATCGTGGGTTCGTCCTCACCGCTCTCCGACGCTGAGATCGTGCTTGCCCTGCACGATGCCTTGGATGCCCTTCGCGTCCCGGAATTCCGATTCCTGATCAACTCCCGGCACGCCCTGTTCGGTTTGCTGGAGGCATACGAAGTTCCGGAGGATCTCGGAGCGGGCGCGCTCATCACGCTGGACAAGCTCGACAAGCTGACTCCGGACGCAGTCGTCAGCGAACTGGTGGCCAGCCGTGGACTGGCGTCCGGGATGGCTGAAGGGCTTGTGGAGGACCTGACTTCACAGGATTGCGTTGAACGCATCCGGGCACGTCTGAAGTCCAGTGAGACAGGCCAAGTCGGCCTGGCAGAAGTCGATCAGCTCCTGGCACTCACCAAGGGCGCGATCCCCGCGGACCGCACCGTATTCACCCCGAGTCTGGTACGTGGGCTCGACTACTACACGGGGATCATCTTCGAGGTGACGGCCCCCGGTATGCCCGGGTCCATCGCCTCCGGAGGCCGGTACGACACGCTTATCAGCCGACTCGGCGGCAAGGACGCGTCCGCATGCGGCGGCTCCCTCGGTATCGAGCGCATCCTGCCGCTGCTCCAGCAGGCCGAGTCGGACAGCTACGCGCAGGTGGATGTCGCGGTCACCGTCATGGACCAGGACTTTTCCTCCGAGACCTTCCGGCTGGCGGCTGAGATCCGCCGCTCCGGCGTTCGCACAGGTGTCTACCTCGGTACGAGTGGGAAGTTCGCCAAGCAGATGAAGTGGGCTAATGAGCAAGGGGCGCGCTTCTGCGTGATCTACGGCGCAGCAGAACGCGACGCCGGAACGGTCACGCTGCGCGACATGGCCACCGGCGACCAGGACCAAGTCCCGTTCGACCAGGCCCCTGAAGAACTCGCAAGGCGGTGCGCACCGTCCAGTTGACGCAGTGGGTGCAGCCCACGTCGATCGTTCCGGGGAGGAACGGATGGGACAGCAAGGTGAACGCATCTTCCAGGCCACGGCGGAGCGTGGGTTTCCCGATCCGTGGCTGAGTTTTGGGGACTCGCTCTGTGACGAGGCGGCTCTGAGTACAGAGCTGACGCGCGCCATCAACAAGGCTCGCAAGGACCCTTCGGACGTAACGCGTGCTGAGATCGACGGCGTCTTCGCCGCCAAGGAAGCGAACCTCGTTCGCTGCGCTGGCATCCTCGAACAGGTCCTCGGCGACTACGACGAGACGGGCATGTGGGCCGTCTTGGATGAGCGGGCCTCCCGGTTGGATGTCGCGGATGTGCTGGAGACCTGGGGACGCACACAGGCACTCCACCCGTTCCCGGTGGTCCTCAAGAGCCTTGAGTTCAACTGGACTTATATGAAAGAGCACAGCGTTCGTGCCTTCTACGAGATGACACGCGGTTACATATCCCGTCTCCAGGAGAACACCAACCGCTGGAGCGCCGCTTGGGGTGCCGAGGTAGCCACCGGCACCGTGGATCGCGTCACCGCCATTGAGTGCGACCTTGCCAGCATCGAGGCACCGATGCACTGCGACGTGTGCAAGAAGACCATCACGGCCTTGCTGTACCTGGACGAATAGTCTGCGCGAGGCCCAGCAGAGCAGCAAAGGCCCCCGCTTCGGCGGGGGCCTTTGCTGTGCGTGGTGGTTATGGACGCGCTCCCCGGCCGGGGGCTGATCACGGCCGGGGAATCCACGGCCAGGGCATCCCCGACCGGGGCGGGGGACTACGAGTGGCTGCCGAGCAGTAAGCCGACGACCAGGCCGATGCTCCCGGCAATCGCGATGATCAGCAGCGGCCCAGCACATGCAGCGACCCGCTCCAGTACGGGTGTCACCAACCCGGGGGCGTGGAGCGCGTTCATCAACGACGTGGAGGCCGGTCACGAGGAGCCGTGAAGCTCCCGAAATGACGGCAACGCTGACGGCGACGACGGTACACAGAGGCTGTCAGCCACCCACACCGGCGCACTGGTCAGCAAGTCCACGAGCGCCCTTGCAGAGTGGTGTCCGAAGCTACGGATCAGAAGGTTGTACGCCCGTACGAGGAGGATGACCATGGCACGAGCTGAGTACTACGACGACCTGACCGCGCCCAAGCCGAACAGCTTGGTAGTCGCCGCGTCCGCCGTAGTCACCGATGCAGAAGGGCGCATCCTTCTCCAGCGTCGACGGGACAACGACCTGTGGGCGCTGCCCGGTGGCGGCATGGAGGTGACCGACTCACTTCCGGGGGCAGCCGTCCGGGAGGTGAAGGAGGAGACCGGCTTGGACGTGGAGATCACTGGTCTCGTGGGCACCTACACCGATCCACGCCACGTGATCGCGTACACGGATGGCGAGGTGCGCCGACAGTTCAACGTCTGCTTCACGGCTTGTGTCGTCGGTGGACGGCTCGCGATCTCGGGCGAGTCAACGGAACTGCGGTTCGTCCAGGTCGAGGAGATCGACCTCCTGTCCATGCACCACACGCAGCGGCTCAGGATCGGGCACTTCCTGGAGCAGCGTGAGCGGCCCTACCTGGGCTGATCTTGATGCCGCAGGTGGCGGTCAACGGTGTCGGCGACCGCCTCTGGGTGTATGTTTCGCGGCCGGGCAGTGGGCAGCCGGGGGCCTGCTCTTTTCGGCTGTACGGCGGTGGCGTGGATGGAGGTGTGGAGTGGGGCGGTATGTGCGGTTTCAGGGGACGAGCAAAGCGGCGGGGCGGCGGAGTTTTCCGGGGGTGTTCGCGCTGGTCAACACGTTGGCGCGGGAGGGGAGGCTGACTCCGGAGCAGGAGCGGTTCCGACGGGTCAACAACGACTGGTACGACGCCAGTTTCACCAACCCGGCGCACGTCGACCCCACCGTCTACGACCCGGACGTGAACCCGGGCGCGACCGCGTGGTTCAAGGTGACGTCGACCGAGCTGATCGCGCGCGTCGACGGTTATCTGGAGATCCTCGCCGCGCACGGGGTGGAGTGCGTGCGGGTCGACTCCTCGTCGCCGGGGCGGATCGTCTACGAGGACGCCGACCAGGTCGTCGTCGTCCCGGAGGCCGCCCTCCCGCAGGGGGAGGGCACGCGCACCGGGGCGCCGTAGGCGCGGGGGCGGCGGGCGGCGCCGGTGTGTGGGACCCGGGTGCTGAAACGCGCTGTGTGATCACTCCTGGGGAGGACCCGTCGGGCGGGGAAGGGAACGTTCCGGCTCGCGTCAGCGGCTCGTCGACTGAGGGGATGTGCCCAGGTCACGGAGTCGCAGACGGGGAGAAGCGGCAGGCAAGAGCGGCCACCCGGCCAGGGCGATCACTTTGAGTCTCCTGTCCACCACTTGGCGTAATCGACGGCGGGGGCGGCGAACCTCTTCTCGTCCCGCACCCGGTGGGGCTTCCCGACGCAGGAGGAACGCATGACGACCAACCACAGGAACCGCGCCACCAGGCTGGCCCGTACGACCGTGAGGGCGGCGGCTGCCGTGGCAGCGGTGGTGCTGCCGTTGGGTGCCGGAGTCGCCCACGCCGCCCAGGCCGCGGGGCCGGAGGGCGCGCTGCCCCCGGGCGTGGTCAAGCTCAACGACGGCGAGCCCTGCCCGTCCGCCACGCTGTGCCTGTACCGCGACTACGGCAACCAGGGCCCCGCGTACGGCATCGGCGCGGGTTACAACGTCGATCTGAAGCAGCTCCCGATGGAGGGTGGCAACGGTTCCAGCGCGGCCAACAACGTCTCGTCCTGGGTGAACAACACCGGCTCGGTGGGACTTCTCATCGACGAGGACGGCCCCACCCGTCCCCTCTTCCCCAGCCAGCAGCTCCAGGAGCCCCCGCAGTTCAACGACACGGTCGACCTGGTGGCCTGGCCGTCATAGTCCCCGCGTGCGTGCGTGCGTGCGCCGTCGCCTTCGCGGGCGGCGGCGCACGGCCGTGCCGGCCCCCTCGTCCGTCTAGTCGTCCGTCTTGAGCCGCTTCATCGTCAGGTGGGAGTCCACCCGCGAGACCGCGGGGAGGCCCATGATGTGCGTGATCAGGAAGCGTTCGTACGCCTCGTGGTCGGCGACCGCGACGCGGATGAAGTAGTCCGGGCGGCCGAACATGCGGCGGCACTCGACGACTTCCTCGTACGACTCGATCGCCGTCTCGAACTCCTCGACCGTCCGCAGGTCGTTGACCCCGATCTCGACCGCCAGGACGACCTCCAGGCCGCGCCCCGCCGCCACCGGATCGACGCGCGCGCGGTAGCCCGTGATGATCCCCGCGTTCTCCAGCCGCTTGACGCGGCGCAGACACGGGGGTGGGGTCAGCCCGACGCGCTTGGCCAGCTCGACGTTGGAGAGGCGGCCGTCCTGCTGGAGGTGAAACAAAATTTCGCGGTCTAGGTCGTCCATGGCGCACCGTTGCTCGTAAAGCGGATATCGGGTAGTGATCCGCAACCATATTACGCGCGAATCGACCTAAAATTTCGTCCATGGACATATCTGTAAGGGGGGACGCCGGACCCCCCTGCGACCAGGCGGTATCCACTGATCGCACGGCCGCCGACCGCCCCCGGCCCGGCTTCCGGCAGGGGCTCAGGGACACCGGCTCCGTCGGTCTCGGGCTCTTCCCGCTCGGGGTGGCGCTCGGCGTGCTCGTCGTGCACTCGGGCCTGGACTGGTGGTGGGCGACGGCGTGCACCGCGCTCGTGTACGCGGGGTCGCTGGAGTTCCTGCTGGTGGGGATGGTCGTGGCGGCCGTGCCGCTGGCGCAGATCGCGGCGACCGCGTTCCTGGTGAACTTCCGGCACGTCTTCTACGCGCTGTCCTTCCCCCTGCACCGGGTGCGGAGCCGGACGGGAAAGGCGTTCAGCACGTTCGGGATGACCGACGAGGCGTACGCGCTCACCGCCTCCGGTTCGGCGGCGGAGATGAACGGGCGGCGCATCGTGTGGATCCAGGCGCTGTGCCAGGCGTACTGGGTCGTGGGCGCGACGGCGGGCGCGCTGCTCGGCGGGCTGATCCCCGACGGTGTCGTCGGCCTGGAGTTCGCGCTCACCGCGCTCTTCGTCGTCCTCGCCATCGACGGCATACGGGAGCGGCGCGATGTGCCCACCCCCGTCCTCGCGCTGCTGTGCGCGCTGCTCGCGCAGGTGGCGCTGCCGGGGCAGATGCTGGTGGCGGCGATGGGCATGTTCGTCGCGGCGCTGCTCGTGCGTTACGCGCTGCTGAAGGGGAGGCCCGCTCGTGCACGGTGACGCGTATCTGCTGGCCGCTGTGGGCGTCGCCGCCGCCGTCACCTGGGCGCTGCGGGCGCTGCCGTTCGCGCTGCTCGCGCCGCTGCGCGGGTCGGGGGCCGTCCACTACCTCAGCGCGCACATGCCGGTCGGCGTGATGGTCGTGCTCGCGGTCTACTCGCTGCACGACGCCGAGCTGACCACGGCGCCGTATGGAGCACCGCTCCTGCTGGCGCTGGCCGCCACCGTCGGGCTGCATCTGTGGAAGCGGAACGCCGGGCTGAGCATCCTGGGCGGGACGGCGTTCCATGTGCTGCTCGCCAGCGTCGTCTTCGCGGGGTGAGCGGGCTGACCGGCGGGGCGGACCGCGCCGCCCCGCCCGGCCCCGGTCACGTCAGGTCAGCGCGAGCGCGTCGGACAGCAGCCGCCACTGGTCGAGCGGGAGGTCGGTGAAGGCGTTGGCGGTGACGGTCTGGAGCGCGACGTGGTCGGCGCCCGCCGCGTGGAACTCGTCGACGCGCGCCCGTACCGTCTCCGCGTCGCCCAGCGCGAAGACCGCCGCGAGCAGCCGGTCACTGCCGCCGCCCGCGAAGTCCTCCTCCTCGAAGCCGAGCCGCAGCAGGTTCTTGGTGTAGTTGGGCAACTGGAGGTAGCGGTCCAGATAGGCGCGGGCCACCTCGCGGGCGCGGGGGAGGTCGTCGTCCAGGACGACCTTCAGCTCCGGCGCCAGCGCCGCGTCCTCGCCCAGCGTCGCGCGGGCCTTCGCCACGTGCTCGGCCGTGACGAGGTACGGGTGCGCGCCGGCGGCGCGGTCGCGGGACAGCTCCAGCATCTTCGGGCCGAGCGCCGCCAGGACGCGCTGCTCCTTCGGCACGGGCGTCGCGGCGGCGTCGAGGCCCGCCAGGTACTCCTTCATCGCGGTGTACGGGCGCCCGTACTGCGGGACGGCGATGCTGTGGCTGACGCCGATGCCGAGCAGGAAACGGCCGTCGTGCGCGGCGTTCGCCTCCACCGTCTGCGCGGCGACCTCGGCGGCCGGGTGCTCCCAGATGTTGAGGATGCCGGTGGCGATCACGGCGCGGCTGGTGGCCGCCAGCAGCGGGAGTGCCTGGCCGACGCTCGGGCTGCCGCCGATCCAGATCGTGCCGTAGCCCAGCTCGTCCAGTTCCGCGACGGCGTCGGCGATCTCGGCGTCCCGCTCGGGGCTGTCACCCGTGCGGATGGCACCGCTCCAGATGCCGACGGTGCCCAGGCCCTTGCCCGGGGCTTGGACAGAGCCGGCTGCTCGGGCCGCCTCGTTCTGCTTGCTCGTCTCGCTTGCCTTGGGATCGTTCGTTGCCATAGGACGCACAGCCTCCGGTTTCGGCGCGTTATTCCGGCCGGGCGGCCGGCGGGCGGCTGTCTGGCGTCGTCCGTCTGGCGTTCCGGTCCGGACCGGGGACGTGCCCGGAGAGCGGGGGACTCTCCGGGCCGCCCCCGGCTGGGGGCCGCGGCTCGGCCGACGGCCCGTCCCGCTCGCGGGGAGGCGTGCGGGACGTCCTTGGTACCCGGAACTCCCTAGAAGGAGAAGACAGACATGCCTTCGGAGCGCAGAACGCACGAGTTGGCGTACGTGCGCTCATACCGCACGCGCTCGCCCTCCCAGACGCCCTCGGCCGTCACGACCACCGGGTCGTAGATCTTCGTGCACACACTACGTCCTCGGCCGGGAAGTGCGTCGAAGTCCCCCTGAGCCGCGCGGAGTTGGCCGCAGGCGGCGGCCGGTGCCGGGTGGGTTCCCGTCGCGGTCGGGCGGCAGGAGAGCGTCACCGCGCGCAGCGGCACCGTCGTCTCCGCGCGCTCGCCCCGCGCGACGGTCAGGGTCAGCGCCGAGGGGGCGAAGAGGGAAGTGGCGGCGGGCGGCTCCGAGGGGGCCGGGGTCACCGAGGGGGCCGGCGCTGCGAGTGCCGTGCCGCTCAGGGGGCCGAACGAGGCCGCGACCAGCAGTGCGAGCACCGCCCCGCCGAGTCTCCTCCGGTTACGGGTGCCGCGGTGGGTGTTCCGCATATCGTGCATCCTTCCGCTTGTGGTGTCGGATAGCGGACGGAAGTCTTGCCGGGCCGCCGCCCTGGACGCATATCCGGGGAGCGGTATTCGGTAACGTTGCGTGTTGAATCAGTGGCGTGAAGTGAGTAGGCGGACGGCCGGGTTCCCCGGGGCGCGGGGCACGGACCAGCGCTTCGGTACGGTGGAGCGGCGCCGGGAGCCGCCACGCGACGCGCGTGGCCGGATACGTACCGTCCCGGACGTACGGGAACACGGCGCGAACCCGCCGCTCCCAGCCGGGCGACCTCCGCGCCGCGACCCCCGCCCCGACCCCCGCCGTGGCGTCCGCGCGGGCCCCTCACCGGGCGCTTTCCGGCTGGCCGGACCGTTTCTCAGTGAATTCACAGACTCGCCACAGGCTGCTCTCAGCACCGCTGTCCACGCTGAGACGTATGCATGAGACCTCCGCCTCCCCCACGTCCCCCGCGGCGTCCTCCTCGCGCGGCGAGCCGCGTACCGAGTCGCGGACCGAACTGCGGCGGCCCGACGGCAGCCCGCTGCGCGTGCTCGTCGTGGACGACGAGCCGTCGCTGACGGATCTGCTCTCCATGGCGCTGCGCTACGAGGGCTGGGAGGTACGGGCGGAGGGCGACGGCGCCTCCGCCGTGCGCGCCGCGCACGAGTGGCGGCCCGACACGGTCGTGCTGGACGTCATGCTCCCGGACATGGACGGCCTGACCGTCCTCGGCAGGCTGCGCCGCGAGGCCCCGGACGTGCCCGTCCTCTTCCTCACGGCCAAGGACGCGGTGGAGGACCGTATCGCGGGTCTGACGGCGGGCGGCGACGACTACGTCACCAAGCCGTTCAGCCTGGAGGAGGTCGTCGCGCGGCTGCGCGGCCTGCTGCGCAGGTCGGGCGCGGCGATGGCGCGCAACGAGTCGCTGCTGGTCGTCGGCGATCTCGTGCTCGACGAGGAGAGCCACGACGTGCAGCGCGCGGGCGCGGAGATCCGGCTGACGGCCACGGAGTTCGAGCTGCTGCGCTTCCTGATGCGCAATCCGCGCCGGGTGCTGAGCAAGGCGCAGATCCTGGACCGGGTCTGGTCCTACGACTTCGGCGGGCAGGCCAACGTCGTCGAGCTGTACATCTCGTATCTGCGGCGGAAGATCGACGCGGGCCGCTCACCGATGATCCACACGCGGCGCGGCGCCGGATATCTGATCAAGCCCGGTGAGTGACCGGTCCGTGAGTGACCGGAACGACCGGGGGCGGGGGCGGCGGCGTGGCCGCAGCCGTTCGCTGCGGACGCGGCTGGTGGTCTCGTCGGTGGCGCTGATCGCGGTCGTGGCTGCGGTGATCGGTGCGGTGACGACGATCGCGCTGCGCTCCTACCTCTACGACCAGCTCGACACCCAGCTCGCCGACGTCGGCATGCGCGCCGCCGGTCCCGGGCCGCCCGGCCACAAGAGGCCGCCCGGCGACATCGACCTGCGCTTCCTGGCACTGGGCGGCCAGCCCGTGGGCACGGTCGGCGCTGTCGTCAACGACGGCGAGGTCACCGAGACCGGGATCAGCGTCCAGCAGGACAGCGACGAGGGCGAACGGCCCCAGGTGACCGTCGAGTCGCTGACCGACGCGCAGGCCGAGGCCTTCGCCTCGTTCCCGCGCGACGGCCGCGCGCACACCGTCGAGGTGCCCGGCGCGGGCGGCTACCGGATCAAGGCGGTGCCCACCGCCGGCGGCACCCTCGTGCTCGGCCTGCCGACCTCCTCCGTCGAGGACACCATCAACACCCTTCTGGTGGTGGAGGTGTGTGTGGCGGGTGCGGGGTTGGTGGCTGCGGGGATTGCGGGGACGGTGTTGGTGGGGGTGGCGTTGCGGCC
>NZ_BAAGSO010000034.1:34773-87374 GCF_054782395.1 Streptomyces daliensis
GACCGAACGGAGCACCACGTGACCACCGCCCACGCCCTTCCCCCCTCCTCCCGCTCCTCCTCCGCATCGACGGACGCCGCGCGGAGCGTCGGCTCCGCCACGGACCTGCTGGCCGCGTACGAACCAGGCGACGACACACGGTTCTTCGCGAGCCCCACCCGCACCCTGCTCGCGAGAGGCACCGCCGCTCGCGTGCCGCACGACGGCCGTCCGCTGCACGAGCGGGTCGCGGCCACACTGCGCGAGCGGCGGCACGCCGGACAGGCGTCGCCCCTCGTCGTCGGGGCCGTGCCCTTCGACACCGGGGCGCCCGCCAGGCTCGCCGTGCCCGAGACCGTGCGCGGCGCGCCCGCGCTGCGCGAGGACCCGCTGACGGTGCTGCCCGCACCCGTCCCCGCGCCCGCCGACTGGGAGATACGCCGGGTGCCGGAGGCCAGGGTCTACCGCGACGCGGTGACCGCCGCCGTGCAGCGGATGCGCGCGGGCGGACTGAGCAAGGCCGTCCTGGCCCGCACCCTCGAACTCACCTCGTCGCAGCCGCTGGAGCTGCCCGCGATCCTTCAGCGCCTGGCCCGCCGCGACCCGGAGGGCTATACGTTCGCTGTCCCGGCCGGACCGGGCCGCACCCTGCTCGGCGCCAGCCCCGAACTGCTGGTCTCCCGGCGCGGGACGCAACTGACCGCCAACCCCCTCGCGGGCTCCGTGCCGCGCAGCGACAACCTCGCCGAGGACGTACGCCGCGCGGCCGGACTGCTGGAGTCGGCGAAGGACCTGCACGAGCACGCGCTCGTCGTCGACGCCGTACGCGTCGCGCTCCAGCCGCACTGCCGCGTCCTCGACGTGCCCGAACGGCCCACCCTCGTACGGACGGCCGCGATGTGGCACCTGTCCACCACCGTCACGGGCGAGCTGGCGGAGCCCGGCACCTCGGCACTGGAACTCGCCATGGCGCTCCACCCGACGCCCGCCGTGTGCGGCGCGCCGACGGACGCCGCACGTGCGCTGATCCGCGAGCTGGAGCCCTTCGACCGGGGGCTGTTCACCGGCGTCGTCGGCTGGGGCGACGCGGAAGGCGACGGCGAGTGGGCGGTCACCATCCGCTGCGCCGAGGCCGGGCCGGAGGAGCGGCGGCTGCGGCTGTACGCGGGCGCCGGTGTCGTCGCCGCTTCCTCACCGTGGGCCGAGGCGGACGAGACGGGCGCGAAGTTCGGCACGTTCCTGGAGGCGGCGGGGGCCGAGCTGTGAGCATCACCCAGGACCGCACCGGAGGACCCGGCGCGGAGCCGTACCCCGATCACCCCTTCTGGCCCGACGAGTTCGTCGCGCGCTACCGCGCCGCCGGATGGTGGCGAGGCGAGACCTTCGGCGGGATGCTGCGCGAGCGCGCCGCCGCGCACCCCGAGAGACCCGCGCTCGTGGACCCCTCACCCGCCGCCGGGGCCGGCACGGGCGAGGCGCGTCGCCGGGTGTGGACGTACGGCGAACTCGACGAGCGCGCCGACCGCATGGCCGCCGGACTCTTGGCGCGGGGCGTCGGCAAGGGCGACCGGGTCGTGGTCCAACTGCCCAACATCGCCGAGTTCTTCGAGGTGGTGTTCGCGCTCTTCCGGATCGGCGCCGTCCCGGTCTACGCGCTGCCCGCGCACCGTGAACTGGAGATCACCTACTTCTGCGAGTTCACCGAGGCCGTCGCCTACGTCGTCCCCGCGACGCACGCCGGCTTCGACTACCGCGCGCTGGCCGACGTCGTACGCGAGCGGGTGCCCACGCTGCGCCATGTGTTCGTGGCCGACGGGGACCCCGGACGGCACGAGCCGCTCGGCGCCCTCTCCATCGACCCGCCGGGGGCGGGGCCGGGGCCGGGGCGGCTCGTCGTGCCGGACCCGCCCGCGCCGCACGAGCTGGCCTTCCTCCAGTTGTCCGGCGGCACCACGGGCGTGCCCAAACTCATCCCGCGCACGCACGACGACTACATCTACTCGCTGCGCGGCTCCAACGAGCTGTGCGACGTCACCGAGGACACCGTCTTCCTCTGTGTGCTGCCCGCGGCGCACAACTTCCCCATGTCCTCGCCTGGCCACCTCGGTGTGCTCTACGCGGGAGGCCGCGTCGTCCTCGCCCCCGGGACCAGCCCCGATGTGGCGTTCCCGCTGATCGAGCGCGAGGGTGTCACCCTCACCGCGCTCGTGCCGCCGCTCGCGCATGTGTGGCTGGACACGGCTGAGGCTGAGGGCAACGGGCCGCTGCGCGGCCTGGAGCTGCTGCTCGTCGGCGGCGCGAAGTTCAGCGAGACCACGGCACGCAGGGTGCGGCCCGTGCTGGGCTGCGCGCTCCAGCAGGTCTTCGGCATGGCCGAGGGGCTCGTCAACTACACGCGCCTGGACGACGACGAGGAGACCGTCGTCACCACCCAGGGGCGTCCCATCTCGCCCGACGACGAGATCCGCGTCGTGGACGACGAGGACAACGACGTGCCCGTGGGGGATAGCGGCCACCTGCTCACGCGCGGCCCGTACACCATCCGCGGCTACTGGCGCGCGCCCGCGCACAACGCCGACGCCTTCACGGCCGACGGCTTCTACCGCACGGGCGACATCGTCAGGCTCACCCCCACGGGGCATCTGATCGTCGAGGGCCGCGCGAAGGACCAGATCAACAGGGGCGGCGAGAAGGTCGCGGCCGACGAGGTGGAGAACGTCCTCCTCGGCCACCCCGCCGTGCACGACGTCGCCCTCGTCGCACTGCCCGACCCGTATCTGGGCGAGCGCACATGTGCCTACGTCGTCCTGCGCGAGGGCGCGGAGCGGCCCGGGCCCGTCGAGCTGAAGCGGTATGTGCGCGAACAGGGTCTTGCCGAGTTCAAGGTGCCCGACCGGGTGCGGTTCACCGACGCCTTCCCGCGCACCGGGGTCGGCAAGACGTCCAAGAGGGACCTGCGCGCCGCCGTCGCCGCGCTGCTGACCACCGGCACCCAGGAGCCACCCGAGGACGGCCCGGCCTCCTGACCCCCGGCCGTCCCCGGCGCACCCCGCGCACTCCGCCGCCCCGCACCCCGCCACCCCCGACACACACCGGAAGGCAGCACCCCCATGGCCCTGCCCGCCATCACCCCGTACCCCATGCCCGACAAGGGCGCACTGCCGCGCAACAAGGCCGACTGGAGCCCCCACCCCGACCGGGCCGTGCTGCTCGTGCACGACCTCCAGAACTACTTCCTCGGCGCCTTCCCGCCCGGCACATCGCCGCGCACCGAACTGCTCGACAACACCGCGCACGTGCTCGGCCGCTGCCGCGAACTGGGCGTCCCCGTCGTCTACTCGGCGCAGGTCGGCGGCCAGACCCCCGAGGAACGCGGACTCCAGCAGGACTTCTGGGGCCCCGGACTGCCCGACGACGAACGCTCCGCGCAGATCCCCGCGCCGGTGGCACCGCGGCAGCGCGACACCGTGCTCACCAAGTGGAAGTACAGCGCCTTCGCCCGTACCGACCTCGCCGAGCGCATGGCCGAGGCGGGCCGCGACCAGCTCATCGTCGTCGGCGTGTACGCGCACATCGGCGTGCTGCTCACGGCCGCCGACGCGTGGATGCGGGACATCCAGGCGTTCCTCGTCGCCGACGCCGTCGCCGACTTCTCCGAGGAGGACCACCACATGGCGCTGCGCTACGCCGCAGCCAAGTGCGCCGTCGTCACCACGGCACACACCGTGCTGGCGGGGCCCTTCACCGGTCAGACGCCCCGCACGGCAGAGGGGAAGTGAGCACGGCATGCCGCACCTCACCACCGACCGTATCCGCGCCGACGTCGCCGACGTGCTCGGCGAGGATCCCGAGGACATCCCCGTCGACGAGAACCTCGTCGACTACGGCCTCGACTCCATCCGCGTCATGACCCTCCTCAAGCGCTGGCGCGAGGACCACGGCACCCAGGTGACCTTCGTGGAACTCGCCGACCAGCCCGCCATCGAGCGCTGGGCCGAGCTGATGGGGGCCGACCGATGAGCGCGGCCGCCACGGCCCACGCGCGGGCGGCACACGCGGAGCCGGAGCCCGCACCCTCCGGGCCGCCCCCGTCCGGCCCGGCGGACCCGGACCCCGGTGCGCCCCGTGCCGGACTGCCGCTCACCGCCGCGCAGTCGGGCATGTGGTACGCGCAGGCCCTGGACCCCGCCAGCCCGGCGCAGAACACCGCCGAGTACCTGGAGATACGCGGCACCCTCGATCCCGTCCTCTTCGCGGAGGCACTGCACCGCACCACGGGCGAGGCCGACGCGCTGCGCGTCCGCATCACCACCGACGCGGATGGTGTGCCACGGCAACTGCCCCTGGAGATCGAACCCCCGGGCCACGGCTTCCCGCTGTACGCCACCGACCTGCGCGAGCACACCGACCCCGACGCCGTCGCACACACCTGGATGCGCGACGACCTCACCGAGCCCTTCGACCTGGCGACGGGCCCGCTCTTCAAGCACGCACTCTTCCAGGTCGGCGACGCACGCTGGCTGTGGTACCAGCGGGTGCACCACGTGGTCATGGACGGCTTCGGCTACTCGCTGCTCGTCCAGCGCGTCGCCGACCTCTACACCGCGCTCGCCGACGGCAGGACCCCGGCGGAGAGCCCCTTCGGCCGCCTCGCCGACCTCGTCGCCGAGGACGCCGCCTACCGCTCCTCCGCCGCGCTCGCCGTCGACCGCGCCCACTGGAGCGGCCAGTTCGCCGACAGGCCCGAGGTGCCCACCCTCGCCGGGAGCGGCGCCCTCGCGGGCCGCACCTTCCACCGCCGCACGGAACACCTCGGCCCCGAGGCCACCGAGCGCCTGCGCGCGCTGGCCACCTCAGTCCGTGCCACCTGGCCCGACGTGCTGCTCGCCGCGCAGGCGCTGTACGTGTCACGGGCCACGGGCAGCGAGGACGTGGTGCTCGGCCTGCCGATGATGGGCCGCATGGGCTCGGTGGCGCTGCGCGTGCCCGGCATGGTCATGAACGTGCTGCCGCTGCGGCTCACGGTCACACCCGGTGCCACCTTCGCCGAGCTGACCCGCGCCACCGTGCTCGCCGTCCGCGCGGCACGCGGGCACCAGCGTTACCGGTACGAGGACATCCGGCGCGACCTCGGCCTCCTCGGCGAGGGCCGCGCCCTCACCGGGCCGCTGGTCAACGTCATGCCCTTCGACTACGGCGTCACCTTCGCGGGCGCCGAGTGCACCGCGCACAACCTCTCAGCGGGGCCCGTGGACGACCTCACCGTCAACATCTACGACCGCACCGACGGCGCAGGACTCCGCTTCGACCACGACGGCAACCCAGGGCTGTACGGCGAGGACGACCTCGCCCGCCACCAGGACCGCTATCTGCGGCTGCTGGAGCGGCTGGCCGAGGCCGACCCGCACGCGCCGCTCGCCACCCACGGCATCTGCACCCCCGACGAACGCGCCCGCGTGCTCGGCGCGTTCAACGACACCGCGCGGGACCTGCCCGTCACCACCCTCGTCGGACCCATCGAGGACCAGGCCGCACGCACACCGCACGCCACCGCGCTCGTCAGCGGCGGCCAGGCGCTCAGCTACGAACAGCTCGACGCACGCGCCAACCAGCTCGCCCACCGGCTGACCGCGCTCGGCGCGGGCCCCGGCGGCCGGGTCGGCGTCGCACTGCCGCGCTCGCCCGAGCTGGTCGTCGCGCTGCTCGCCGTCCTCAAGGCGGGCGCCGCCTATCTGCCGCTCGACCCGGACTACCCGGCGGCACGGCTCGCGTACATGCTCGACGACGCGGCCCCCGCCTGCGTCCTCACCGACTCGGCCACGGCCCCCACCCTTCCCGCCGAAGGCCCGACGCGGCTCGTCCTCGACGACCCGCACACCGTCGCGCAACTCGCCGACGAACCGCGTACCAGCGCCGGGCCGGGGCCCGAGCCGCGCGATCCCGCGTACGTCATCTACACCTCGGGCTCGACGGGCCGACCCAAGGGCGTCGTCGTCCCGCACTCGGCCATCGACAACCGGCTGCGCTGGATGCAGGGCGAGTACGGGCTGCGCCCCGACGACCGCGTCCTCCAGAAGACCCCGTCGGGCTTCGACGTGTCGGTGTGGGAGTTCTTCTGGCCGCTGCGCGAGGGCGCCACACTCGTCGTCGCCGCGCCCGGCGAGCACAAGGACCCGGCGGCGCTGGCCCGCACCATCCGCGAGTGCGGCGTCACCACCCTCCACTTCGTGCCGTCCATGCTGAGCGTCTTCCTCGCCGAACCGGACGCCGTGCGCTGCGGCGCGGTGCTCCGACGCGTCTTCTGTAGCGGCGAGGCACTGCCCCGCGAGACGGCCGAGGAAGCGGTACGGGTGCTGCCGGGGGTGCCGCTGCACAACCTGTACGGGCCGACCGAGGCGGCCGTGGACGTCACGTACCACGAGTGCAGGCCAGGGGGCGCGGGCCCCGTGCCCATCGGCAGGCCCGTGTGGAACACCCGCACCTATGTGCTCGACGCGGCACTCCAGCCGTGCCCGCCCGGTGTGCCCGGCGAGCTGTACCTCGCCGGGGCCCAGCTCGCCGACGGCTACCTCGGACGCCCCGCGCTCACCGCCTCCCGCTTCACCGCCGACCCCTACGCGCCGAAGGGCCCCGACGGGTCCGAGGCGCCCGGACGCATGTACCGGACGGGGGACCTGGCGCGCTGGAGCGAGCGCGGCGAGATCGAGTACCTGGGACGCACCGACCACCAGGTCAAACTGCGCGGCCAGCGCCTGGAGCCCGGCGAGATCGAGGCGGCGCTGACCGCCGACGAGGGGGTGCGCGCCGCCGCCGTCCTCGTCCGCGAGGACCGGCCTGGCGACCAGCGGCTGGTCGGCTACGTCACGCCGGCGGAGAGCGGGGAGGGAGGTGTCTGCGACACCGAGGCGCTGCGGGCGCGGCTCGCCGCGCAGTTGCCCGACTACATGGTGCCCGGCGCGCTGGTCGTGCTGGACGCGCTGCCGCTGAGCCCCAACGGCAAGCTGGACCGCTCGGCACTGCCCGCACCCGAACTGCCCGCGACCGAGGGCTACCGGCCGCCGCGCAGCCACCAGGAGGAGACCCTCACCCGGCTGTTCGCGCAGGTGCTGGACGTGGAACGGGTCGGTGTCGACGACGGGTTCTTCGACCTGGGCGGCAACTCGCTGCTCGCGGCCCGCCTTGCCGCGCGCATCCGCGAGACGCTCGGCGACGAGTCCGCAGAGCGTGTCACCATCGGCACCCTCTTCCAGGCCCCCACCCCGGCCGCGCTCGCGCGCCGCCTCCGGCGACGGGACGAGGCGGAGGGCGAAGTGGAGGACCCCCCGGACGACGACGCGCTGGGGGTACTGCTGCCGCTGCGCGCGGGAGGCGGGCGTCGGCCCCTGTTCGTCTTCCACCCCGCAGGCGGCATCAGTTGGTGCTACTCGGGCCTCCTGGCCCCGCTGGGCCCCGACCTCCCCGTACACGGCCTCCAGGCACGCGGCCTGCACGGGCACAAGGGCCCGGCGGAGCACGCGGAGGGGAACGGGGAGGGCACACATCTGCCCGGCTCCATGGAGGAGATGGCCGCCGACTACGTCGAGGAACTGCGCCGGGTGCAGCCGCACGGCCCGTACCGGCTGCTGGGCTGGTCCGTCGGCGGCGTCGTCGCGCACACCGTCGCGGTGCTGCTCCAGGAGGCCGGCGAACGGGTCGAGCTGCTGGCCCTGATGGACGCCTACCCCTCCGACCAGTGGCGGCAGCTCAAGGCCCCCACCGAGGCCGACGCGCTGCGCGCGCTGCTGCGCATGGCGGGGTTCGACACCGACGCGGCCACCGAGGACGGCGCCCTGCTCTCCCGCGACGACGTCCTCGCCGTGCTGCGCCGCGAGGGCAGCGCGCTGGCCGCGCTGCCGGAGCAGACGCTCACCGCGGTGGTCGGCATCGTCACGAACAACGCCCGCCTGATGCGCCGTCACCAACACCGGCGCTACGAGGGAGACCTGCTCTTCTTCACGGCAGCGGCGCCGCGCGAGGAGGACTGGCTGACGAGGGAGGCGTGGCGCCCGTACGTCAGCGGCGAGGTCACCAACCACGACCTGGACTGTCTGCACCCCCAACTCACCCTGCCCCGGCACCTTTCGCACATCGGCACGGTGCTCGCCGCGTGCCTGGCCGAGCTGGACGGGGCGCCCGTACCGCGCGAGAACGCGGCCCGAGAAGAGAAGGAGTCCGTGAAGTGACCGCTGCCTACACCGCGTTCGCCGCGTCCTCGGCGCCCGCACCGTTCGAGGCGCCCGAGGGCGACCCGGACAGGGAGAGCCACCTCGTCCTGCGCGCGCCTCGGGGAGAGCGTGCGCTGTGGCCCGTGTTCGCACCCGTACCGGGCGGCTGGGGGACGGAGTTCGGCCCGGCAGCGCACGCCGCCTGCGTGACGCACATCGAGACGTCCGGCTGACAGGCGCCCCTCCGCCCTCCGCACGCGTCCGTACGTCTCAGGTGCGAGCCCTACGGCCCACGGACCACGGCCTCACGCGCCGCCCAGCAGCTCCACCAGGCCTGCCGCCATCTCGTCGCGCCAGCACAGGTAGTCGTGCCCGCCGTTGAACTCGTGGTACGTGGCGTGCCAGCCCTTCTCGGCCAGCGTGTCCCGCAGCCGCCGGTTGGCGGGCAGCAGCACCCACTCCTGCTCGCCCGCCGACAGCCGCAGCCGCACGGGCGGAACGGGGGAAGGCGTCTCGGCCACCATCCGCGTCACCCGCTCTGTTTCCTCGGCGTCCGCGCCGTTCGGCCACCAGAAGGAGCCCGACTGCGCCAGCGCGGCACCGAAGCGGTGCGGGGCACGCAGCACCCCGTAGACGGACATCAGCCCGCCCAGGCTCTGGCCCGCCAGCACGGTACGCGCCGGATCCGCGGTGACGGGCCAGCGGCCGGCGGCCCAGGGCAGCAGTTCCCCTTCGAGGAACTCCAGGAAGGTGTCGTTGCCCGCCAGTTCGTCGGCGCGCTGGTCCTGGCCCAGCGCGTGCGGGAGCACCGCGAGGACGGGCGGGATGCGGCCCTCGGCGATGAGGTTGTCGAGCAGCGCGGAGAAGTCCAGGCGGGGTTCCCACATCTCGCCGTCGAAGAGCACGACGACGGGCAGCTCGCGGGGTGCGCCCCCCTGATCGCCGCCCTGCGCGGGGCCTTGCGGCGGCTCGTACACCCACACCTCGCGCTCGTTGCCGAGGACGCCGCTGCGCACCCGGTGCACACCTACGTGCCCGCGCGCCACATCGGCCCTCCGCTCCCACGCGCGGGGCGAGGGCGCGTGCGGCAGGCGTACCACCGACAGCGGCTCGCCGCCCCAACGCCGGGGGAAGGCGGCCGGGTTGTGGGGGTCGCGGCGCGGGACACCGTCGACACGTATCTCGTAGGTAGCACGCCAGTCGCGACGCATCCGTACGCTCCAGTGCCACACGTCGGTGCCGGGCACCCGGTGCATGGTGTTGCGCTCCATGGCCGCCGGGTCGGCGACCTTGTTCGGCAGGACGGCCACCTCGCCGGTCTCCTCGTCGCCGCGCCAGAGGAAGGTGACGGCGGCGTGGTCCGGGTCGCCGGAGGGGGCGGGCTCGATCAGCGGGGTGCCCTCGTGTGCGACGTACCGCCACAGCCGCGCCGCGGCCTCCTCAGCCCCGGTTCCGGCCTGGGCAGCCTCCGCCAGTTCGGCCTCCAGGGCGCGGACGCGCGGACTGCCGGTCAGTTCGACGGGCGCGGGGCGGGCCAGCCGGGGCGGGCGCGCCGTGCTGGACCTGGTCGTGGTCGCGGTGGTCGCGGTGGTCGCGGCGGTCGCGGTGGTCGTGGTGGGGCCGGGCTGCGGCGGGGACTGCTGCGCCATGGGCGTGGCCTCCAGGGGCGTGCGGACGTACGCGCGGACGTGACGTACGAGGTGGTCGGCGGGCACGACGGAGAGCGGCGGCGCTCCCGAAGTAAGGCTTACCTTACCCAGAGCCGCGCCGCCGCCCGCCCGCCACCCGCCTCCGTGTCCCGCCACCCGCTGACGGGGCCGCCGACGTGCCGCGTCAGGGCAGCAGCCACACGGTCGCGAAGACCACGGCGGGCAGCGGCGAGCACAGCAGCACCGGCACGGGTGCGGCGCGGAGCAGCCGCAGCAGTACGGGGGACAGCAGCACGAACCACAGGTAGGTGCGCAGGTACCACAGCACATCCGTGCCCTGCTCGCCCCAGGCGTTGCCCGGCGGGCCCCAGTGGCAGCACCCACAGCAGCGCGTCGGCGCCGGGCCTCCAGCCGTGCAGCACCATCGCCGTGACGAGGCCCTGACGGACGACGCCTCCGTCGCCTGCCGCGACGCGGCACCCGCACGGCTCCAGAAGCGGCGCGATCTGGACGTCAGCTGCACACTGCCCGCGATGCCCTCCGGCCTGGAGAAGACCGGGGTGGCGATCCTCGGCGACGCGCGGGAACACCGCGTCGAGCTGTCGGCCGTGAACATCATGGCCATGAACTACGGCATCACGGCACCTCGTACACCGGCGACATGGGCGGCTATGCGAAGCGGGCGGCCGAAGCCGCACACGACCAGCTCGCCGACACGCTCGGCCTCGGCGAGAAGGCGGCCTGGAAGACCCTCGCCGTGACCGCGATGGCGGGCGTCAACGACGTCGAGGGCGAGACGTTCACCCTCGCGGACGGGCCGAGCTGCGGACGTTCGCCGACGAGCGGGACCTCGGCGGGCTGTCCCTGTGGGCGTCCTTCCGTGATCAGGAGTGCGAGGGCGACGCCACCCCGGCGAAGGCGCAGGACACGTGCAGTGGTGTCGAACAGCGCTCCGGCGCCTTCGCCGCCGCGCCGTCGGGCTGACCCGGCTTACGCGGACGAGATGGGTGACGTGGTGGGCGGGGGTGGCGGGACGGGGAGCGTCAGGAGGAGGACGAGGGGCTGCCGGTGGGCTGGGGTCCGCCCGCGTCCGAGCCGTCGTGCGTCGCGTCGGGGTCGACGGCGACGGTGAGCGAGGCGGCCACCCCGTCGGCGATGCGGCCCCGCTTGTAGCGCAGTTTCAGCAGCCCGCCCTGCGCGCCACCGCCCGGGTAGATGAAGTCCTCGTCGAGGGTGGTCCTGGTGGTGGTGTTGGTGCGGTACGGGTCGGCCTCGGCCGAGGCCAGTACCGCCTTCTCCTCGAAGTAGAGCTGCCCCGTGTGGCACTGGTGGCCGCCCTCGTACCCGTCCTCCGTCAGCTTTCCGTCCACGTGCACCTTGGTGTGGATGTGCACGGCACGTCCCTGGTACCAGCCGGGGAAGACCGTTCTGAACTCGACGACGCCGTGCCGGTCCGTCATCTGCGAGCCGCGCAGGAAGGTCGTGTCGTCGGTCGGCTCCTGGTGTCCGCCGCCACCGCCGCCACCGCCGCCGGGTCCGCCCGTCGGTGTCCCGGTGGGTGTTCCCGTCGGTGTGCCGGAGGGCGGGGGCTCCGAGCCGCCGCCACCACCGCCCGAGCCCATGTCGGTGTAGCCGGAGTAGACGCCGACGGCATCGCAGTGCCAGATGTCGACGGCCGCGTTCCTGAGAGGCTTGCAACTGGTCCCGTCGATCACCTTCAGCCGCAGCGTCATGGGGATGCCGGGACGGTCCTCGGTGATGTCCCGGCGGAAGAGGTCGTAGTCGAGGTAGTACGGGCCCTCGATGGACTCGGCCGTCAGGCGGTAGCACTCCTCGGCCGTGCCGTCGGCGCCGTCCGCCGCCGCCGTCGCGGTGGCTGTGGCGTCACCCGCGAGGGCGTTGGCGGCGCCCAGGGCACCGATGCCCACGGCCACGGCACCCGCGCCGCCGAGGGTGAGGGCACGGCGCCGGGACAGGTCGCGGTCGCCGCGCGGGGAGGGGTCCCGGTCGCTCTGCTGGGAGATGGCTTCATCGCTCATGCGCCGAGATGCTAGGGACGCGGCGGCGGAAGGTCGCTGTGAAGGAGCTGTGGGTTCCTGTGAATCACGGCATCTGAGGGGCGTGGGGGCTGGCCACCGAGCCGTTCCGACAGTTTTCGGGTTGAATGAGCCGGTATGAGCGAACGTCGCGCAGGGGGACACGGCATGGGAGCGGCGCCGGGGCCCGTACGGTGGCTCCCACCTTGTTCACGGCCGGTTCACAGGGCGTTCTCAGAGGAACCGCACAGCCTGTTCTCATGAGCGAGACATCGGCACACCCGCCTTCCGGCACGGACACACCTGCACCGGAGCGCGAGGGCGGGGGCGAGGGTGCCCGGGGGCACCGACGCGGGGGCCGACGGGGACGGCTGAGGTCGCCGCGCCGCCCGCGTTCGCTGCGGACGCGGCTGGTGGTCTCGTCGGTGGCGCTGATCGCGGTTGCGGCTGCGGTGATCGGTGCGGTGACGACGATCGCGCTGCGCTCCTACCTCTACGACCAGCTCGACGGGCAGCTCCGCGAGGTCGCCCGGAGGGCGGCGGGCCCGCCGGGCGGGCGCGGCCTCCCCTCGGGCAACAGCGACGGTCCGTTCGTCGCCGGAGGCGGCCAGCCCGTGGGCACGGTCGGCGCGGTCGTCACCGGCGGCGAGGTCACCGACGCGGTGGTCAGCGAGCAGCGCGGCGCCGACTCGGAGCGCGAGCCGCGCGTCGTCGCCGAGGATCTGACGTCGGCGCAGGCGTCGGCGCTGGGCCGGGTGCCGGCCGACGGCGGGGCCCACAGCGTGGACCTGCCGGGGCTCGGCGAGTACCGCACACAGTCCGTGAAGACCGACGGCGGCACCTACCTCGTGGGCATTCCCACGGAGGCGGCCGAGGCCACCATCCGGACGCTCATCCTGGTGGAGGTGTGTGTGGCGGGTGCGGGGTTGGTGGCTGCGGGGATTGCGGGGACGGTGTTGGTGGGGGTGGCGTTGCGGCCGTTGCGGCGGATGGTGCAGACGGCGTCGCGGGTGTCGGAGTTGCCGTTGGCTCGGGGTGAGGTGCGGTTGCGGGAGCGGGTGCCGGAGGGGGATACGGATCCGGGTACGGAGGTGGGGCAGGTGGGTGCGGCGTTGAACCGGATGCTGGGGCATGTGGGGTCGGCGTTGGTGGCGCGGCAGGAGAGTGAGATGCGGGTGCGGCGGTTTGTGGCGGACGCGTCGCATGAGTTGCGGACGCCGTTGGCGTCGATTCGGGGGTATGCGGAGTTGACGCGGCGGGGTGGGGAGCGGGTGGGTCCGGATACGGGGCATGCGTTGTCGCGTATTGAGGCGGAGTCGGCGCGGATGTCGGGTCTGGTGGAGGACTTGTTGTTGTTGGCGCGGTTGGATGCGGGGGTTGGGGGGCGTGGGGTGTCGTGTGAGGTGGTGGATGTGTCGCGTGGGGTGGTGGATGCGGTGAGTGATGCGCGGGTTGCGGGTGGGGGGCATGTGTGGCGGTTGGATGTGCCGCCGGAGCCGGTGTGGGTGGTGGGTGAGGCGGGGCGGTTGCAGCAGGTGTGGGTGAATCTGCTGGCGAATGCGCGGACGCATACGCCGGTGGGGACGGTGGTGTGGGCGCGGGTGCGTCGGGTGGGGGGTGAGGTGGTGGTGGAGGTGGAGGACGGGGGGCCGGGGATTGCGGTGGAGGTGTTGCCGCGGGTGTTCGAGCGGTTCGCGCGGGGTGATGTGTCGCGTTCGCGGGCGCATGGGTCGACGGGGTTGGGGCTGGCGATCGTGCGGGCTGTGGTGGGTGCGCACGGGGGGCGGGTGGAGGTCGAGAGCGTCCCGGGCCGCACCGTGTTCAGGGTCCTGCTGCCTGCGGCTCCGCATTCATAGGCGCGGTACAGCATCATGACAAGGGCCTGACAGGGCGCTTCGCGAGTGTCGGAGCATGCACACGAACATCGACACAGACATCGCGAACGCGACGAGCGAACAGACCTCCGGGAGCCCCGCTCCCGCCGACGGCCCCGGCCGCTCGGACCGCCACCGTGCCCCCTCGCGGGACACACTGCCGGTCCGCCGCCATCTGCCGGCGCCCACCGGCGAGGACGGCCGTCATCTCGGCGTCGTCCTGGATGTCGTCGTCCCCGTCTACAACGAGGAGGCGGGGTTGGAGGGGTGTGTGCGGCGGCTGCACGCGTTCTTGTCGGGGAACTTTCCGTACGGGTTCCGGATCACGGTGGCGGACAACGCGAGTGTGGACGGGACGCCGGTGGTGGCGCGGTTCGCCGAGGTGGAGTCGGTGCGGCTGGAGGAGAAGGGGCCAGGACGACGACGCGGCCGGTGACCGTACCGGCACCATCGCGTACCAGCGGACCACCCACGAGCCGACCATGACGCCGCGCCCCGCCCCCGGTGCCGAACCGGTGACGTCCGAGGCCAGGACGCATACGGGGAGCATCCGATGACGACCACTCACCACACGGGCCACGTGGAGCACACGGGCGGCACGAGCCGCGACGGTGCGGCGACCGGCACGGCCCACGCGCCCGGCACCGGCACCGTCACGGGCATGAGCACGGGTGCCCGCACAGACACGGGTACGAGTCCTGGAGGCGGCGGCGCCCCCGGCGGTGCGCCGGGCGGTGGCCAGGGTGGCGGCAAGGGCGGCTCCGGCGGCCAGGGCGGTAAGGGCCAGCCCCCGCAGCAGGGCGGCACGTCGCAGGGCACGCCCGGCAAGGCCGGTAAGGGTGGCACGTCCGGCGGCTCAGGAGGCTCCAGCGGCAGTTCGGGGACGTCGAGTCCTGGGTCGCGGATCACTTCACCAAGGTCACGGTCGGAAGCAGCACGTTCTACGACCTGACCCGGCCGACGTCCACGGACTGACCCCGTCGGCCCGCACGGCGGACGGGCGGAGGAATCTCAACGAGCCGCCCAGACGATACAGTTGGGCGCGGACGCAGCTCGCATAAGCCCAGTTCGGAGGAAGGGAATTCTGTGAGTAGTCTCAACAAGGGGCTCAGGAAAGTCGAAGTGACACTCAAGTGGGATCCCAGCCCCTCTGGTGCGCCGGTCAACGATCTCGACATCGTCGCCGCGACGTATACCGCTGACGATCCGCACGGAAAGCCCGCCTATCTCGTCCATTTCGACAGCCGTTCACCCGACGGCACCATCACCCTCAACCGGGACAGCAGGACGGGCCAGGGATTCGGCGCGGACGAGGCCATGACCCTCGAACTCGACCGGCTGGCTTCCTCGTATGTGCGGGTTGTCGTGGGTGTGGCCATACAGCAGGGCGGCGGGCGCAAGACGTTCGCCGAGGTGCCGAACAGCAGCGCGAAGATCTGCGAGGGCGTCAACGAGCTGGTCCAGGAGGACTTCTCGCGCGTCGGCGAATCCACGGCGGCCACCATCGCCGAGTTCGTCCGGGGCGAGTCGGGCGAGTGGGAAATCCGCCCGGTGCTCCGTGGTTTCGACACGGACCCCGCCGCCTTCGCCGACCTCATGGGACGCGAATACTCCTGAACGGCGTTCCCTTTCCGGCCCAGTGACCGTTCTGGCCCGGTGACCGTTCCGGGCCGGGGGAATTCCCCGGCGAATTCACCTCGTACGGACACGACGTACCCCCGGCAGCCCCTTCTGGCTGCCGGGGGAGTCATGACGGCAGCGCCCGGCACCACCCGGCAGCGCACAAACGGAGAGGGGCCAGGCGACGGTGCAGGCGTCAGAGGTCCGGCGTGCGGTGGCCGCGGCCACGGCGATCGCCTCGTCGTGCGGTCTCGCGGCCGACGACGCGAGCGTTCTCCACGACTCGAACAAGCTCACCCTGCGTCTGCTGCCCTGCGACGTCCTGGCCCGGGTGGCACCTGTGGCGCATCAGGTCGCACAGTTCGAGATCGACCTCGCTCAGCGGCTCGCCGCGTCCGGGTGCCCCGTCGCCGCTCTTGAGCCCCGGGTGGAGCCACGCGTCTACGAGCGTGACGGCTTCGCGGTCACGCTGTGGACCTACTACGAACCCGCCGCAGTAGCCGCACCAGAGATCCCGTCGGCCGACTACGCCCACGCGCTCGCGCAACTGCACCTCGGTATGCGCGGGCTCGACGTCCCCGACGTCCCGACGCCGCACTTCACGGAGCGGGCCGAGCGGGCCCAGCGCCTCGTGGCCAACCGCGACCGCACCCCGGCGCTCCCCGACGCGGACCGGGAACTGCTCGCCGACACGCTGCGGAGCCTGAGCCGATCGCTCGGCGAACGTGGCGGCGGCCCGGAACAGCTTCTGCACGGCGAGCCGCACCCGGGCAACCTGCTCGCCACAGAGAACGGGCCGCTGTTCATCGACCTTGAGACGTGCTGCCGCGGCCCCATCGAATTCGACCTCGCCCATGCGCCCGAAGACGTCAGCGCGCACTATCCGGGTATCGATCAGGACGTGCTGCGCGACTGCCGGATCCTCGTACTGGCGATGATCACCACCTGGCGCTGGGACCGGGACGACCAGTTCCCCAACGGACGTCGGCTGGGCACGGAGTGGCTCACCCAGATCCGGGCCGCACTCGATCGAGACCGGCTCACACCTTGCCGCCGAAGAAGACCTGCACCTCCCGGATGAGCCCGTCCCGCACGGTGATCGCCTCGACATTGCGGTACCGGTCACCCGTCGTGAGCTGGTACTCGTAGTAGACGAAGACGAGTTCCTGGTCGGCGGGCGTGACGTGCAGCAACCGCTGCTCCCTGAACCGGTCGGCGGTGGGAAAGCACCGCTCGAAGAACGCCGCCTTGTCGATGTGATCGTCCTGAGGACTGGTGAACGTGAAGTCGTCGCCGTAAAGGGGGAGGGCCCCCGTGAGATCCTGCGACCGGTAACAGCGAAACGCCGCCTCAACGACGCTTGTCGGGTCCTCGTTCATTCGGTCTCCGTGGGTCGGATGACGTGTCCTGCCCGGCCAGAGTAAAGCGCGAGTCCCGGTACGCCAGGTACGCCAGCGGGCGAGACCGGGCCGGAGAGCCCGTCGGGCGTTCGTGTTCGCGGCACCGGCTAGCGGCGCGTGCTCTCGCCGCCGCGGAGCCGTACGGGAGCGGGCTGGACGGCGTTCTGCTGGTGGCCGAGTGCCGAGTACGGGCGGTGCCTCGGGGAGGCGTTGGCCTGGTCGAGGGCCGAGGCGGTCGTCACGGCCGGGCCCAGCACGACCGCGACCGTCACACAGGCCGCCGTCCACGGGGTGCGCACCAGCCGAAGCCAGCGAGAGGATGTCTGTCCGTCCCTCATGCCGCGTCTCCTGTCTGTGTCTGTGTCTGTGTCTGTTGACAGGCAGTGTGCGGCGCCCCGTTGTGCCCCGGCCCGGTGGACGCTGTGCGTCCGCTGTGACGTACGGGTGTGGCGTGGCGCGGGACTCTTGCCTCCGTCGCCGACAGCGCCGACTCTGGTCGTGGCACCCGGCCCGCGAAACGTGCCGCCCGTGACACGCGGCGTGCCACGGCGGGACCGTACGGGGCGGGGCATGGCGCGGACCTGTCGGACCTGTCGGAGCAGCCGGAAGAGGGCGCATGAAACCTCCCGCGTTCGAGTACGTGGAGCCGCGCACTGTCGAGGAGACGGTGGAGACTCTGGCCGAAGCAGGGGAAGGGGCGTCGCTGCTGGCCGGAGGCCAGAGCCTGCTGCCGCTGCTCAACCGGCGCCGGGTGCGCCCGGCCGTCGTCGTGGACATCAACCGGGTGCGGGACATGAGCGCCGTGGAGATCCGCGCGGACCGCGTACGGATCGGCGCGATGGGCCGGCTGCGTGAGCTGGAGCGCCACGAAGCGCTGCGCGGCGCGCTGCCCGTACTGCCCGCGACGGTGCGACTCGTCGCACACCCGCAGATCCGCAGCCGCAGCACGGTCGGCGGCTCGCTGAGCCACGCCGACCCGGCGGCCGAGCTGCCCGCGCTGGCCGTGGCGCTCGGGGCGCGGATGGTCCTGCGGTCGGCCGAGGGCGAGCGCACGGTGTCCGCCGACGACTTCTTCCGTTCCGACGCGACCGACGCGACCGACGCGACCGACGCGACCGACGTGGCCGGTGCGACGAACACACCCGGCGCGCCCGCTCCCCGTACAGCCCGGCGCCCTGGCGAGGTGCTCACCGCGGTCGAGTTCCCACGGCGCGACGGTTTCCGGTTCTGCTTCGTGGAGATCCCCCGGCACGGCCAGGGCGGGTTCCCGCTGGTCGGGGTCTGCCTCGGACTCGACCTCGCCCGTACGAACGGCGCCCGCGCGACGACGGTGACCGCCGCACGCCTGGCGGGCGCCGGTGTGGCGGACCGGCCCGTGCGGCTGGCCCGCGCTGAGGAGGCGCTGCGGGGCCGGCCCCTGGACGCACTCGTCGCCGGACTCACCGGCGGGGAGCCCGACGACGCGCTCGACGGCGTGCTCGACGCGGCGGCGTCCGAGGCCGCACCGCCCAGCGATCTGCACGGCAGCGCCGCGTTCCGTACCGCGCTGCTGCGCACGGCGGTGCGACGCGCCCTCGCCCGCCTGGCGGCCGAAGCACGCACGGAACCGGAGACGGCGGAAGCGGCACGCGCCGACGTAGAGGGAAGGGGCGGGGCATGAGCGGGACCACGACACGCGAGGTGACCGTGACCGTGAACGGCGCGGTGCGCTCGGGCCGTACGGAGGCGCGGACCCTGCTGAGCGACTTCCTGCGCCACGGCCTGGGGCTCACGGGCACACACGTCGGCTGCGAGGAGGGCGTGTGCGGAGCCTGCACGGTCCTGCTCGACGGGACACCCGTGCGGTCCTGTCTGATGCTGGCGGTCCAGGCGGACGGGCACCGCCTGGAGACGGTCGAGGGGCTGGCGCGAAACGGTGAACTCTCGCCGCTGCAAGAGGCGTTGATGGTGGAGCACGGACTCCAGTGCGGCTTCTGCACCCCGGGCATCCTGATGAGCCTCACCGCCGCCGAGCGGGAGGGACTGGGCACGGAGGCCACCGTCGACGAGGTGCTGGCGGGACACCGCTGCCGCTGCACCGGCTACGCGGGCATCCGCGCCGCGATCGAACGCCGCGGCCGGGAGACGAACCCCGCGCGACACCTCCCGGACACCCCGGGCGAGCCCGCGTATGCCGCGGACACCCCTCGTGAGGCCACGCACCCCGAGGTCACACTGCCCTCCGACATGGCGTTCCCCTCGGGCTCCACGGGCTCCTCGGACAAGGGCGGGGAGGCCACCCGATGACCGGCGACGGCACGGCACCCACCCCAGCCACCTCCACCCCACCCACCTCTGCCGAACCCACGGCACCCACCCCCGGCGAGGGCCTGATCGGACGCCCGCTGCCCCGCGTCCACGACCCGCGCATGCTGCGCGGCCAGGGGCGCTACGTGGACGACATCGACGACGCCTCAGCCCTGCACGCGGCCCTCGTCCGCAGCACCGTCGCACACGGCCGCGTCACCCGCTTCGACGCCTCGGCCGCACTCCGCGACGCCGGGGCCCACCTGGCGCTCGGGCCCGAGGAGATCGCGCGGCACACCGAACCCCTGCCCACCGTCTGGAACATCCCCGGCCAGCGCCTCAAGCACATCGAGCTGGCGGCGCCCACGGTCCGCTACGTCGGCCAGCCCATCGGCATCGTCGTGGCGGACAGCAGGGCGGCGGCCGAGGACGCGGCCGAACGTGTCGAGGTCACCGTCGAGCCGCTGCCCGCCGTGGTGGGTGTGGACGCCGCGCTCGCCGACGGCGCGCCGCTGCTCTACCCGGAGGACGGCAGCAACATCGCGGGCGAGGTGCGCTTCGGCGACCCGGCCTCCGACGTCGAGGAGATCATGGCGGGCGCCCCGCACGTCGTCGAGCGCGAACTCGGCGTCCAGCGGGTCAGCTTCTGCTCCATGGAACCGCGCGGCATCCTCGCCGAATGGCTCGACGCCACCGAGCAGTTGACGGTGTGGAGCAGCACCCAGGTGCCGCACGCCCTCCGCTACGGGCTGGCCACCGCGCTGCGGCTGCGCGTCGACCAGATCCGCGCGCTCGTGCCCGACGTGGGCGGCGCGTTCGGCGGCAAGGCGGCGGTGTACGTGGACGAGGTGCTGGTGTGCCTGGCCGCCAGGCTCCTCGGCCGCCGCGTCAAGTGGACCGAGGACCGCGCCGAAGCGCTCACCGCCAGCTACCAGGGCCGTGGCCAGCGCGCTCACGCGCGGCTCGCGCTCGACGCCGACGGCCGCTTCCTCGCGGTGGAGGCCCACGTCAAGGGCGACCTCGGCGCCTTCCCGACGCAGGGCGGCTCGGGCCCGTTCCAGGTCGCGGGACAGTCGATCGAGGGGCCCTACCGCTTCGACCGTGCGGGGGCGACCGTCACCGCCGTGCACACCAACGCGGTGCCCACCGGCGCCTACCGCGGCTACGGCATGCAGGAGGCGGCCTGGATCAGGGAACGTCTCATCGAGGAGGCGGCACGCGAACTCGGCGTGGAGGCAGGCCACTTGAGGCGGCTCAACCTCGTGCGCGCCGACGAGATGCCGTACACCACCCGCACGCTGATGACCTATGACAACGGCGACTACCCGGCAGCCCTGCGCCGCGCCGCCGAACTGGCCGAGGGGTTCAGGCGCGAGCGTACGGGGCGGGTGCGGCGGGGCGTGGCCGTCACACCGTGCGTGGAGATCACCGGCTTCGCGCCGACCGCGCTGCTGGAGCTGGCGGGCGCGGAGATGAGCGGCTGGGAGGGCGGCCGGATCCGCGTCAACGAGGACGGCACCGTCACGGTGTTCGCCGGGGCGATCTCGATGGGGCAGGGCATCGAGACGACGCTGGCCCAGATCGTCGCGGAGCAACTGGGCCTGCCGCTCCAGCAGATCGCGGTGCGCCTCGGGGACACCGACACCACCCCGCACTCCGAACTGTCCTCGCAGGCCAGCCGCTCCGTCGCGCTCTCCGGCGGTGCACTGATGCTGGCCGGTGCGCGGATGCGGGAGCGGATGCGGGGGCTGGCGGCCCGGTATCTGGGCACCGCGACGGAGGACGTCAGGCTCGAAGGGCAGGTCTTCCGGGCCGGGAAGACGGGGGAGACGGCGACGTGGCGCGAGGTCGCTCACCGCGGCTGGCTCGGCTGGGGCCGCGCGGAACACGACCGCATCCAGTTGGAGGAGACCGTCGACTTCGACCCGCCCGCGATCACCTTCGCCTACTCGGCGCACGCGGCCGAGGTCGCCGTCGACCTGGACACCGGCACGGTGACGGTCGAGAAGTACCACACCGTCAACGACAGCGGTGTCCTGGTCAACCCGCTCATCGCCAAGGGCCAGGTCGTCGGTGCCGTCGCGCAGGGGCTGGGGCTCGCGCTGATGGAGGAGTCGGCGTACGACCCGGTGACCGCGCAGCCGCTCACCACCTCGCTGTGGGACTACGAGCTGCCGGGGCCTGGCGACGTGCCCGACGTGGGCGTCGAGCACACCGTCACACCCAGCACCCTCATCCCCGGCGGCTTCAAGGGGCTGGGGGAGGGCGGCACGCTGCCGCCGCCCGTCACGGTGGCCAACGCCGTGGCGGACGCGGTGCCCGAGATCGCCCACGCCCTCACCGAGACACCGCTGACCCCCGCGCGGGTCTGGGAGCTCCTCGCCGCCGAGGGCCTGGACCGCGCACGGGGGTGAACCACGGGGCGCCGCCGGGCGCGGCACGCGCGCCGCTAACCGCGCGCCAAGTCGCCCGCGTGCGCCGCCGCGTGCTCGGCGAAGGAGCGCGGCGGCCTGCCGGTGACGCGTTCCACCGTGGGGCTGACCCGGTCCTCGGAGCCTCCGGCGACCGACCGGTCCATCCCCGCGAGGAGCGCCGCGAAGGCGGGCGGCATCCCGGTCGCCGCCAGCCTGTCGCGCATGGCCTCGTACGGGACGGGACGGTGCGCGATCCGCCTGCCGGTGACGCGGGAGACGACGGCGGCGACGTCCGCGTAACTCAGCGCCTCGGGCCCCGTGATGAGGTGCGCGGTGTTGTGCGCCCGCGCGTCGCTCAGCGCCCGTACGCCGACCTCCGCGATGTCCCGCACGTCGACGAACCCGACCCGCCCCTCGCCCGTCGCGGTCACGATCTCGTCCGCCGCGCGGATGCTGTGGGCGTGCGGGTGGTCGCCGGTGAAGTTGTCCATGAACCACGAGGGACGGAGCACGGCCCACTCGGGGAACGTGTCGCGGACGGCGCGGTGCACGGTGCTCAGCCCGTCGCCGGTCTCCGTGATGGCGGAGGAACTGAGCAGCACGGCCCGGCGCACACCGCTCTCCCGCGCCCGCCGCAGGAACGGCAGCATCACGGCCGCCGGGTCCGGGTCGGCGAGGGGCGCGACGAGATAGAGCAGGCGTGTCCCGTCGAGCGCGGGGCCGTGTGTCGCGGGGTCGGCCCAGTCGAAGCGCACGGGCCGTACGGGATGGTCCGTCGAGCGGTCCACAGGTGCGTCCACGGGCGCGTCTACGGGTTGGCCCGGCGACGGCCGTCTGCTGCCCGCGCGCACGGGGTGCCCCAGTGCGGCGAGCCCGGCGGCGACGCGGCTGCCGGTCTTGCCGGTGCCCCCGGTCACGAGAACGGGGTCAGACGCGGTCATCGGGCACCGCCTCCGAAGGGCGCGTTGCCGCCGTCCGTGACCTCCTGGACGACGAGCGGGTTCCAGTAGTCGCGGTAGTGGGTGAACAGGCCGTCCCTGACGGTGAGGACGACGATGTACGTCATGTCGTACGGCTCACCCGTCGCGACCACCCGCCCCACCCCGCGCCACTCGGCCACGGCCACCTCGGGGTCCCCGGTCGTGTGGATCTCCACCCAGGGGATGTCCGCGAGGTCGATGTGGTCCGGGTAGTCGGCCATATAGGCGCGGACGGCTTCCTTGCCGTCCAGCCGCCGGGGCGCGCCGGGCGGCGCGAAGGGGAACTCGACGACACCGTCCTCGGCCCAGAGTCCGAGCCAGCCGGAGATGTCCTTGGCGAGCAGCAACTCCAGGCTTCGCCGGAAGACCTGCTCGGGGGTGGTGGGGGCAGCGGTGGACGCGGGCATGGCTGTGCCTTTCGGGGGAGGGACGGGGCATGGATGCGGACCGCCGGTCCGCTTCACCGAATATACGGACTGCCGGTCCGTTTCGCCAGCCCACCCCTGCGCTGGGCCTGGGTCTCGCCTAGAATGCGGACCAGTAGTCCGTTTGCGCGCCCCAGGAGGAACCCTTGCCCCCCGTACCCCCCGAGCCCCCCGTACGCAAAGAGCGCGCCGACGCCGTGCGGAACCGTGAGGCGGTGCTCGCCGCGGCGGCCCGGCTGTTCGAGGAGCGGGGCGATCCAGGGCGGGTCTCCATGGACGACATCGCCGCCGAGGCGGGCGTCGGCAAGGGCACGCTCTTCCGCCGGTTCGGTGACCGCGTCGGACTGGTCAAGGCGCTGGTCGAGCAGCGTACGGAGGCACTCAGGGGCGCCGTGGCGGAGGGGCCGCCCCCGCTCGGGCCCGGCGCCCCGGCCGAGGAGCGCGTGCTCGCGCTGCTCGACGCGCTGCTGCGGCTCAAGCTGGAGAGCCGCCCGCTGATGCTGGCCCTGGAGAACGCGGGCAGCGGCAGCCCGTACCGGAACGAGGGCTACGCGCTGTGGCACGGCCAGCTCGCCGCGCTGCTGGCCGAGGTGCGCGGCGAACGGGACGCCGAGTTCCTGGCCCACGCCCTCCTGGCCGCCGTACGGAGCGACCTCATCGAGCACGTCAGCGCGGGCGGCGCCGCGCCGGAGCGGATGCGCGACGGGGTCGCGGCGCTCGCCCGCGCCGTGCTGGCGTCGGGGGAGGCGCCGTGACCCCGGCCGGGGCACCCTGACGGCACTCTGACGGGGTGCCGTGACGGGGCGCGCGGCCCCCGGTCAGCCCCCGGTCAGCCGTCCTGCGCGGGCAGCGGTTCGCCCGTCTCCAGCAGCGTCTTGAGGCTGGACAGGATCTCCGGCCACCCCTCGCTCACGCCTTCCAGCATCTCGCTGCCGGGCTCGAAGTCGTCGTGGACCACGGTGAGCCGGACCGACTCGCCCAGCGGCTCGATCTCGAAGGAGACCTTCGAGATCTTCTCCTTGCGCAGCTCGGCCAGCTTCTGCTCGCTCCAGCCGAACATCTCGGCCATCTCGGGCTGGTAGTTGTGCCAGGTGTACGCCAGCTTCCGGTACGGCTCGGACTCCAGGACCACCTGGCCCCAGTCGTGGGACTCGCCGTCGGGGCTCATCTTCCACTTCACCGGTGAGCCGACCTTCCAGTCGGACTCGGGGCCCGTCCCCTCGTAGTACTGACGGATGAACGCCGGGTCGGTGAGCGCCTGCCAGAGCCGCTCGGGGGTGGTTCTGATGACGGTCACGTAGACGAACTCGGGCTTGCTCATGGGTTCCTTCTCCAGCACGTGCTTGAGGTCGGCGAGGGTGCGCAGCCGTTCGCGGCTGTACCGGCCGATCCAGCGGTCGGCGATGTCGTTGATGGGTACCGGGTTGAGGTAGTGCAGCTTCTCCCGGCCGTGGCGTACGACGGTGACCAGACACGCCGTCTCCAGTACGGCGAGGTGCTTGCTCACCGCCTGCCGGGTCATCTCCAGACCCTCGCCCAGCTCGCGCAGGCTCTGCCCGTCACGCTCATGGAGCCTGTCGAGGAGCTGCCTGCGGTGCGCGTCGGCGAGCGCCTTGAATACCTCGTCCATGGTGCCTCCCCGCTCCACAATAGGCAACCTTTTGGTTGCGCGTCCAGCGGAAGGTGCCTCCCCGACGGCTCCACGGCTCCACGGCCCGCCCCGGCTCAGACCTCCCCCGTCACCTCCACCGCCGTGCGCAGCCGCACGTCCTCGACGCTGTGCGCCGCCTCCGCCGTGTACGGGCCGGGCACCAGCCGCCAGCCACCCGCCGACTCGTCCCAGACCTCGGCGGCGCGGCGGGGGAGCGGCACCACGGCCTCGGCGCTCTCGCCCGGCGCGGCCTCCACGGAGGCGAAGCCCGCGAGCCAGCGCGCGGGCCGGTCCGCGCCGCCGTCCTGCCGCTCCGGTGCCAGATAGAGCTGGACGACCTCGCGGCCGTGGCGGTCCCCGGTGTTGCGCAGCCGCACCGTGAGGGTGCCGAGGCGGTCGTCGGCCTGGCCGTCGGCGGGGGTGAAGCGGGCGCTCTCGTACGTCCACTTCGTGTAGCCCGCACCGTGCCCGAACGGGTAGGCGGGCGCGCGGCCGTCGCGCTGCCAGGCGCGGTAGCCGATGAAGACGCCCTCGGCGTACGGGAGTTCACCGTCCTCCGGGACGGTCCCGCTGACGGGCGCGTCCTCAAGTGCCGCGGGCCAGGTGGTGGGGAGGCGCCCGCCGGGCTCGTGGGCGCCCAGCAGCACGTCGGCGAGCGCGGCGCCCGCCTGCTGCCCCGGGAACCAGGTGAGCAGCAGCGCCGCCGTCTCGTCGCGCCAGGGAAGCTGGACGGGCGAACCGGAGTTGACCAGCACCACCGTGCGGGGGTTGGCGGCGGCGACGGCGCGGACGAGGTCGTCCTGCCGGCCCGGAAGGGCGAGGGTGGTGCGGTCGAAGCCCTCGGACTCGACGCGCTCGGTGGTGCCGACCACCACGAGCGCGGTGTCCGCCTCGCGGGCCGCGGCCACGGCCTCCGCGATCAGCTGGTCCGGGTCGCGCCGCGGCCCCAGGTGGGCCAGCGCGAACACGATGGCGCGCAGCGGACCCGTGGCCTCCTTGTCGACGGTGTGGCGCAGGGAGACCTCCACGGGCCGCCCCTCCGTCAGCGTGACGTGGCCGTGCTCGACGGGCGCGTCGAAGATCGCGCCGAACGGGTCGTCAGAGGAGCGTCGGCCGTCGAAGAGCACCGTGCCGTCGACGGTCAGCGTGAAGCCGCCCGTGCCCCGGGTGCCGAAGGAGTGTTCGCCGCTCTCGCGAGGGGTGAAGGTGCCGGTGATCTCGACGGAGTGCAGCGCCTCGTACGTCACGCCAGGAGGCAGGTCGTTCCCGAGCCACTGGACCATGCCGTTCGGCACGGACGCGCTGCCCAGGACCTCCCCCGCCTCGTCGTGGCAGACGGCACGCAGCGTGAAACCGGCGTCGGCGACGGCCAGTTCGTCGCTCGGGTCGGCGCCGACGGCGTAGGTGAGCGCGCCCTCGGGCAGCGCCTCGCGCAGGCCCTCCAGCGGGGAGACGACGTGCTCGGGGAAGACCGTGGCCGAGCCCCCGCCCAGCACGCGCGGCTCGCGGGCCAGGGCGCCGACGAGGGCGATACGGGGTGTGCGCGCGGGGTCCAGCGGGAGCGTGGGGCGTCCGCCGCGCTCCTCGTTGCGCACCAGGACGAAGGAGCGGCGGGCGATCTCGCGGGCCAGCGCGGGCCCGTCGATCCCGGCGGGCGGCGCGGTGACCACGGGCGGGGCGCCGTCGAGGAGGCCGACACGCGCCGCGAGCCGCAGAACGTTGCGCACGGCCGCGTCCACGTGCGCCACCTCGACCTCCCCCGCGCGCACGGCGGCGGCCAGTGCCTCCCCGTACACCGTGCGCGGCCCTGGCATGGCCACGTCCAGGCCGCCCTCGATCGCGCCCTTGGTCGAGCGCGCCGCCATCCAGTCCGAGACGTTGTACCCGTCGAAGCCCCACTCCCCGCGCAGCACACCGTTCACCAGGGGGCCGTGCTCGGTCATGGTGGTGCCGTTGACCGAGTTGTAGGCCGTCATGATCCCCCAGGGGCGCGCCCCCTTGACGATCATCTCGAAGGGCCGCAGATACAGCTCGCGCAGCGCACGGGCGCCGACCACGTTGTCGACGGTGAAGCGGTCGGTCTCCGCGTCGTTGGCGACGAAGTGCTTGACCGTCGTCCCCACGCCGCCTTCCTGCACGCCCTGTACGTAGCCGGTGCCGACGGCGCCGGTGAGGTACGGGTCCTCGCTGTACGCCTCGAAGTGCCGTCCGCCCAGCGGGGAGCGGTGCAGGTTGACCGTCGGGGCCAGCAGCACGTGCACGCCTTTGCGGCGGGCCTCCTGCGCGAGCAGATGCCCCGCGCGGCGCGCCAGTCCGGGGTCCCAGGCCGCCGCGAGGGCTGTCGGCGAGGGCAGCGCCACGGACGGGTCGTCCGCCGTCCAGCGCACACCCCGCACCCCGACGGGCCCGTCCGACATCACCAGCGACGGCAGCCCGATCGCGGGCACGGCGGGCAGCGACCACATGTCCTGGCCCGAGAGCAGCCGCGCCTTCGTGTCCAGGTCGAGCTTGTCCAGCGCGGCCTCGACGACGGCCTCGCGCGCCCACTCGCCCTCGGGCGCGGAACCGCCGTCCCGCGGTGCCGGGCCGCCCTCCGGTGTCCGTCCGCTTCCGCTGCTCCGGGGAACCCCGCCGCCCATGTCCGTACCTCCTCGTCGACTGTCCGCTGCCGCTCCCATGGTGGACCCTGTATCTGTAGAGCAGTAGGTTTTGTTATGTTTTCGTGATGTCGCGGCGTGGCGTACGGTCCTGCCGACGGGGAACCGAGCGGGCCGGGCGGCCACGGAAGGAGCGGGCGGGCAGATGACCAGGGCGAGGAGCCAGGAGCGCAGGGCGGAGATCGTCGGTGCGGCCCTGGAGGTGATCGCCGAGCGGGGCTACCGGGGCGCGTCGCTCGGGGCCGTCGCCGAGCGGGTGGGACTCACCCAGCAGGGGCTGCTGCACTACTTCCCCACCAAGGAGGAGCTTCTCGTGGCCGTGCTGGAGGAGCGCGACCGCTGGGACACCGGCGGCAGCCGCACCGCCGGGGCGCGGCGGCTCGATCTCCTGGGCTCGCTGGTGGAGTACAACGCGATGCGCCCCGCCATCGTGCGGACCTTCTCGGCGCTGCTCGGCGAGAGCGTCACCGAGGACCACCCCGCGCGCGACTTCTTCACCCGCCGCTACACCCAGGTGCGGGGCGACATGGCGGCGCTGCTGCGGGCCGAACTCGGCGGGACACTGCCCGGCGGACTCACCCCGGCCCAGGCCGCGCCCCTGCTGGTGGCCGTCATGGACGGGTTGCAGTACCAGTGGCTGCTGGACCCGGAGGCAGTGGACATGCCTGCCGTCTTCCGCGCCTTCCTCGCGCTGCTGGGGTACGGCGCCCCGGTGGACGACGGGGGCGGCGCGACGCGTTCCTCCCGCTGACGTTCCTCCTGCTGACGTTCTTCTCGCTGACGGGCAACCGGACGCCCGGCGCGGGGTTCTGACACATCGTCAACTACCGCTGTCCTGCTCGCCGGACGGCGCGGCGGTGGCGTCCGCCGTCGGCGGCCACACGGGGCGCGAGGACTCGGGGACGGTCTCCAGCGCGTGCCGCACCGTCAGGAAGGAGGGGAACAGATCGGTGCTGCCGGTCTGCGCCAGCAGCGCGGTCAGCCGCCGCCCCACATGGACGAGGAGCAGCGCACCGGGCCGCCGGTGCAGCAACCACCGCAGCGCGAGCAGGCAGTTGAGCCCACGCGAGTCGCAGAAGACCAGTGCCGTCACATCCAGGACGAGATAGCGGTAGCCCGCGTCCACGGCATCACCGAGAGCGGCCATGAACGACAGCTCCGAGGCGTAGTCGAGATCCCCGCTGACCCGCAGGACAGCACAACTGTCACTGTGCGCGAGGGTGGTGATGACCAAGTGGCCCGTGCCCGGGGGCATGACATCTCCGTCCGGCCCGAACGTGGATTCCGTCCTGTCCCCGGCGACGGCACATGTCGCAGACGGGAACAGATAACCGCGTTCCCCTTTCCCGCGCGGGTGAATCCACCGTGCGACAAGGAGGGACGTGCGGATACGGAAGTGTGTGATGAGCCGGGACGGAGGATGTCCGAGGTCCGTACCTTGCGGGTGCTCAAGGGTGTTCAGCGGGCGCTTACGGGGGTCCATGGGCGCACCTCACGGGGCGCCGGTGCGGGCTCAGAGTGCCACCGGCTGCGACGCGCGGGACATTTCGCGGCGCATACGGGCGAAGGGCCGGGGGCGGTTGAAGGCGAGGACGGCGGTGGTACGGCCCTCGTTCTCGTAGACGGCGAGGAAGCTGCGGTCGTCGGACGAGCCCTCCGCGACCCTGACCGTGTCCCCCTCCCCCCGGCGCCCCGCGAACTGGACGCGCACGCCGTACTGGTCGGACCAGAAGTACGGCAGCGCGCGGTGCTCCGCCACGGTCTCCCCGGCGAGGAGGTTGCGGACGGCGGTCGCGGGCTGCTGGGTGGCGCTCGTCCAGTGCTCGGAGCGGTGGTCGCCGCAGCGGGCCACGTCCCCGACGGCCACGACCCCCGGCATCCCGGTGGCACCGCCCGCGTCGCACACCACACCGTCCCGCAGCGCGAGCCCCGAACCCTCCAGCCAGCCGGTGTTCGGCCGGACGCCGATGCCCGCGACGACCACGTCGGCGGGGCGCACGCGGCCGTCCTGGAGCTCCACGCCGCCCACGCGCCCGTCGGCGCCCCCGCGCAGCGCGGCGACCCCCGTGCCGCACAGCAGGGTGACGCCATGGTCCTTGTGCAGCGTCGCGCAGGCGCGGGCCATCTCCTCGCCGAGCTGCGGCACGAGGGGGAGCGGGGCCGCCTCGATGACGGTGACCTCGTGGCCCATCGTGGCGCAGGACGAGGCGACCTCGGCGCCGATGAAGCCGCCGCCGATCACCACCACACGGGCCCGGCCCCGGCGCAGGTCCGCGCGCAGCGCCTGCGCGTCGTCGACGGTGCGCAGAGTGTGCACGCCCGGCATGTCGCCGCCGGGCATCCGGCGCGCCGCGGCGCCCGTCGCGATCACCAGGCCCTCCGTCGACAGGCTGCGGCCGTCCTCAAGACGGACGGCCCGCTCCCACGGATCGAGCCCCGAGGCGCGCGCCCCGAGCAGCCACTCGGCCTCCAGATCCGTCTCGTCGCCGTCATCGGTCAGCGTCAACTGTTCCCGGGTGACGGCTCCGGTGAGGAACTGCTTGGAGAGTGGAGGGCGGTCGTAGGGCCTGTGGCGTTCCTCGCCGACGATCACCAGCCTTCCGTCGAAGCCCTGGGCGCGCAGTTCCCGCGCGGCGTAGAGACCGGCGAGCGACGCTCCGACAACCGTGATGGTCTTCATGCCGCGCTTCCTTCCTGGGGGCTGATCGCCTCAGCCGCTTCGTGGACGTAGACCGTGCCGTTCTCGACGGTCACGGGGTGCGTGCGGACGGCCTTGCGGGCCGGGAGACAGGTCGGGGTGCCCGTACGGAGGTCGAATGAAGCCTCATGGAGCGGGCATTCGATCAGACAGCCCTCCAGCCATCCCTCGGAGAGGGAGGCGTCCTGGTGGGTGCAGGTGTCATCGATGGCGTACAGCCGCCCCTCGGAATGGAAGACGGCTATCGGCGGCTGGGTGGCGACACGGATGGACTCGCCCTCGGGCAGGTCTTCGAGGCGACAGACGGGAATCACTGGGTCCCCCTCGTACTCTTCGGTATCATCGCGTTTCGTATCGTGCACTGCGAAGCGCGATGCGCAACAGAATCCAAGCCGTGGGCGCACACGTCAAGGGATTCCTGGCAAAGTGCGTGCCAACCGGCGCTACAGGCGGTGGAGTTGAGCAGATGACGGACAAGTCGGAGGACAGGAACGAGGAGAAGTCGACGAAGGGATCCACCGGAGGAGTGCAGTCCGTTGACCGGGCGGTGAGCGTGCTGGAGATCCTCGCGCAGCACGGCGAGGCCGGGGTCACAGAGATCGCCGAAGAGCTGAACGTCCACAAGTCGACCGCCTTCCGGCTCCTCGGAGTGCTGGAGAACCGGGGGCTGGTCGCCCAGGAGCAGGAGCGCGGAAAGTACTACCTCGGTGCGGGGGTGCTGCGCCTGGCGGGCGCCGCCGCCGCACGTCTCGACATCTCCCAGGAGGGCGCCCCGGTCTGCCGGGACCTCGCGGGTGAGGTGGGCGAGACGGCGAACATCGCGGTGCTCGACGACGACGCCGCGGTCAACATCATGCAGGCGCGCGGCTCCTCGTCGGTCACCGCGCAGAACTGGCTCGGGCGGCGCACCCCGCTGCACGCCACCTCCAGCGGCAAGACCCTGCTGGCGCACCAGCCCAAGTCGGTGCGGGAGAGCGTGCTGTCGCGGAAGCTGCCCCGCATCACCGAGCGCACGGTGACCGTCGCGGGCGAACTGCGCTCGCAGCTCGAAGCGGTGAAGGAGAACGGGTTCGCCGTCGCCATCGACGAGCTGGAGATCGGGCTGCACGCGGTCGCAGCGCCGGTGCGCGCGCACGACGGGGACGTGATCGGCGCGATCAGCGTCTCGGGGCCCTCGTACAGACTGGCCGACGAGAATCTCCAGGAGGTGGTCAAGTGCACCATGGCTGCCGCCCAGGAGCTCTCGCGCCGCATGGGTTACCGGTACTGACGAGCACTGACGAAGCGTCACCAACGGATGAACGGGGCCGGGTCACCGGCCCCGTTCCGCTGTGTGCAGGCCATTTACTGACGCTCACCGACGGGGGGTTGACGCTGCCCTCCCGCCGTTCCCAAGATGTCGCTCATAGCGCAACTGGTCGTGCAGTACGCAACAGCTTGAGGGAGCGGTCATGCCGCACGAGGTACGTGCTGTCGTCGCGAGGAAGCGGGGCGCGCCGGTTGAGGTGCAGCCCGTCAACGTGCCCGACCCCGGCCGGGGAGAGGCGCTGATTTCCGTCCAGGCATGCGGTGTTTGCCATACTGACCTGCACTATCGCGAAGGAGCGATCAACGACGAGTTTCCCTTCCTGCTCGGACACGAGGCGGCGGGCGTCGTCGAGGAGGTCGGTGACGGAGTCACCGACCTGCTGCCAGGCGACTATGTGGTGATCGCCTGGCGTGCGCCATGCGGATCCTGCCGTTCCTGCCGCCGCGGACGCCCGTGGTACTGCTTCGCATCCCGTAACGCGGCGCAGCCCATGACGCTGCTGGACGGCACCCCGCTGAGCCCGGCCCTGGGCATCGGCGCCTTCGCCGAGAAGACGCTCGTGGCGGCGGCGCAGGCCGTCAAGGTCGATCCCGCCGCGCGCCCGGAGGTGGCCGGACTGGTCGGCTGCGGGGTGATGGCCGGATACGGCGCCGCCGTCAACACGGGCGGGGTCACCAGCGGCGACACCGTCGCCGTCATCGGCTGCGGCGGGGTCGGCAACGCCGCCGTCGCCGGAGCCTCGCTGGCCGGGGCGCGCCGGGTGATCGCCGTGGACATCGACTCGGCCAAGCTCGACGGCGCCACCCGGTTCGGCGCCACCCACGTCGTCAACTCCCGCTGGGCCGACCCCGTCGAGACCGTGCGGCAGCTCACCGGGGGACACGGCGCCGACGTCGTCATCGACGCCGTCGGGCGCCCCGAGACCTACCAGCAGGCTTTCGCCATGCGCGACCTGGCCGGAACGCTCGTCCTGGTCGGCGTCCCCGACCCCGAGACGACCATCGACCTGCCGCTGATCGACGTGTTCTCGCACGGCGGCGCGCTCAAGTCGTCCTGGTACGGCGACTGCCTCCCCAGCCGTGACTTCCCCATCCTCATCGACCTGCATCTGAGCGGAAAGCTCGACCTCAAGGGCTTCGTCACCGAGAAGATCGGCCTGGACGAGGTGGAGGAGGCGTTCGACCGGATGCGCCGTAGCGAGGTGCTCCGCTCGGTGGTCGTCATCTGACACCCCGGGCCCGAAGGCCCCCGCAACCCCCCACCGGCACCACCCCGCACGTCAACGGGCCCGCGCACCGGCGCCTCCCGGTCACGGGCCCCCGCCTCCGCCGTCCCCAGCCTCCGCTGCCCCCTGCCCGGTTGCCCCGGTCCCCGGCGCGCCCGGCCCGCACCTCGCGCACCGCACCTCGCGCACCGCGCCCCCTCACATCGCACCCCACACCGTCCAGCCCCCAGCTCGCAGGAGGAGGGACATGTCCCGCATGTCCGAGCACAACGCACGGGTGGTCATCATCGGCGCCGGAATCGTCGGCTGTTCGCTGGCCGACGAACTCACGGCACGCGGCTGGAGCGACGTCACGGTCCTCGAACAGGGCCCGCTGCCCGCGCCAGGCGGATCCACCTCGCACGCACCCGGCCTCGTCTACCGGACGGGCCCATCCAAGACCATGACCGAGTTCGCCTCCTACACCGTGCGCAAGTTCGGCTCCCTCACCGTCGACGGCACACCCTGCTTCAACCCCGTCGGCGGCCTCGAACTGGCCACCACCGAGGAACGCTGGGCTGATCTGCACCGCAAGGCCGGGCTCGCCGCGTCCTGGGGCGTACGGGGTGAGCTGATCACCCCTCAGGAGTGCGCCAAGCTGTGGCCGATGCTGGACGTGGACCAGGTGCTCGGCGGCTTCCACACCCCCGGGGACGGGCAGGCCCGCGCCGTGCTCGCCTGCCGTGCCCAGATCGCGCGCGCCGAGCGGCGCGGCGCCCGCTTCCTGGAGCGGCACACCGTGACCGGTGTCGAGCGCGAGGGCGGCCGGGTCACCGGAGTCGTCACCGACCGCGGCACCTTCTCCGCGGACCACGTCGTCTCGGCGGCCGGTTTCTGGGGCCCCGTCATCGGGGCCATGGCCGGGGTGGACGTCCCGCTGCTGCCCCTCGCCCACCAGTACGCGACCACCGCGCCGATGCCCCAGCTCGCGGGCGACGGACTCGGCGGCGACGGAGTGGCACGCGCCGAGGCCGTACGCCCCATCCTGCGCTTCCAGGACCGCGACCTGTACTTCCGCGAGCACCTGGCGGACGGGGCGGGCCGCATCGGCATCGGCTCGTACGCACACCGGCCGCTCCCCGTGGACCCGTACGAGGTGCCCGCCTACGACGAGGCACCCGTCATGCCCTCCTCGCTGCCCTTCACCGAGGAGGACTTCGCGCCCAGCTGGCAGGACGCCGTCGGCCTGCTGCCCGCACTGGCCGAGAGCGAGGTGGAGGACGGTTTCAACGGCGTCTTCTCCTTCACCCCCGACGGCATGCCCGTGCTCGGCGAGTCCCGCACCGTGCGCGGCTTCTGGCTCGCCGAGGCGGTCTGGGTCACCCACTCGGCCGGGGTCGCCAAAGCCGTGGCCGAGTGGATGACGGACGGGCGCCCCTCGGCCGACGTCCACGAGTGCGACATGCACCGCTTCGAGGACGCGCAGCGCTCACCCGCGTACGTCGCGGAACGCGGCGCGCGCAGCTTCGTCGAGGTCTACGACGTCATCCACCCGCTCCAGCCCCCGGAGCAGCCGCGCCCCCTGCGCACCAGCCCCTTCTACCAGCGGCAACAGGAGCTGGGCGCCTACTTCCTGGAGGCTTCGGGCTGGGAGCGCCCGCACTGGTACGAGGCCAACGCACCCCTCGCTGAAGGGCTCGCCCTGCCGCCGCGCGACGCGTGGTCGGCGCGCCACTGGTCGCCGATCGCGGCGGCCGAGGCACTGGCCACCCGCGAGCGGGTCGCGCTCTACGACATGACCGCGCTGCGCCGGCTGGAGGTCACAGGCCCTGGCGCGCTCGCCTTCCTCCAGCGGATGACCACCAACCAGCTCGCCAAGAAACCGGGAGCCGTCACCTACACGCTGCTGCTGGACGAGGACGGCGGCATCCGCAGCGACCTCACCGTCGCCAGGCTCGCCCCCGACCGCTTCCAGATCGGCGCCAACACCCCCGCCGACACGGACTGGCTGCTGCGGCACGCGCCGCCCGACGTACAGGTCCGCGACATCACCCCGGGCACCTGCTGCGTCGGCGTCTGGGGGCCGCTCGCGCGGGACCTGGTGCAGCCGCTGACCCGCACCGACTTCTCCCACCAGGGCTTCGGCTTCTTCAGGGCCAAGCACGCCTACATCGGCCATGTCCCGGTCACCGCCATGCGGCTGTCCTACGTCGGCGAACTGGGCTGGGAGCTGTACACCACCGCCGACCTCGGGCTGCGGCTGTGGGACACGCTGTGGGAGGCGGGGCAGGAGCACGGCGTCGTCGCCGCAGGGCGCAGCGCCTTCAACAGCCTCCGCCTGGAGAAGGGCTACCGCTCCTGGGGCCACGACATGACCGCCGAACACCACCCGTACGAGGCGGGCGTCGGCTTCGCCGTGCGGCAGGGGAAGGGCGAGTTCACCGGGCGCGCCGCGCTGGAGGGGCTGAGCGAGGAGACCTGCGCGCGCAGGCTGACCTGCCTCACGCTCGACGACCCGGCGGCGGTGGTCATGGGCAAGGAACCGGTCTACGCCGATGGCGTGGCGGCGGGCTACGTCACCAGTGCGGCGTACGGCTACACCGTCGGCCGCTGCGTCGCCTACGCGTGGCTGCCCGCCGCCGCCTCCGTGCCCGGCACCCCCGTGCACATCAACTACTTCGGCGAGAAGGTGCCCGCCACCGTCGCCCAAGAGCCCCTCTACGACCCGGAGATGGCCCGGATCCGCCGCTGAGACACCCCGCCTCACCCCGCGAAACCCCCTCTGGAGGCACCCGATGGCTCCCACCTACGACGTGATCGTCCTCGGCCTCGGCGGTATGGGTTCGGCCGCCGCCTACCACCTCTCCCTCCGCGGCTCCCGCGTCCTGGGCCTGGAGAAGTTCGGGCCCGCGCACAACCGGGGCTCTAGCCACGGCGGTTCGCGCATCACCCGCCAGTCCTACTTCGAGGACCCCGCCTACGTACCGCTGCTGCTGCGCTCCTACGAGCTGTACGACAAGCTCGCGCACGACTCGGGCCGCCGCATCACCGAGCTGTGCGGCGGCGTCATGATCGGCCGCCCCGAGTCCCGCACCGTCTCCGGCTCCCTGCGCTCGGCGCGGCAGTGGGACCTGCCCCACGAGATGCTCGACGCGCGCGAGATCCGCCGCCGCTTCCCCACCCTGACGCCCGAGGACGACGAGGTGGCGCTGTACGAGGAGCGCGCGGGCTTCGTACGCCCCGAGTTCACCGTCGCGGCCCACATCCAGTTGGCCCAGCAGGCGGGCGCTGAGCTGCGCTTCGAGGAACCCGTCGTGCGCTGGGAGGAGCTGCCCGGCGGCCGGGGCGTGCGCGTCCACACGGCCGAGGACACCTACACCGCGGGCCACCTCGTGGTCTGCCCCGGCGCGTGGGCGCCCCGGCTGCTCACGGACATGGGCGTCCCGTTCACCGTCGAGCGGCAGATCATGTACTGGTTCCGGCCCCGAGAAGGGACCCGTCCCTTCGAGAGCGCGCGGCACCCCGTCTACATCTGGGAGGACGCCGAAGGCACCCAGATCTACGGCTTCCCCGCCATCGACGGGCCCGATGGGGGCGCGAAGGTCGCCTTCTTCCGCAGGGGCACCGTCTGCACCCCCGAGACCATCGACCGCACGGTCCACGACCACGAGACCGAGGCCATGCGACGGCACCTCGCCGACCGCATCCCCGACCTCCCCGGCACCTGCCTGAAGGCCGTGACCTGCATGTATACGACCACGGCCGACGAGCACTTCGTCATGGCACGCCACCCCGCGCACCCCGGCACCGTCACCGTCGCCTGCGGCTTCTCAGGGCACGGCTTCAAGTTCGTGCCCGTCGTCGGCGAGATCGTGGCCGACCTGGCGCTCGACGGTGAGACCGCGCACCCCATCGACCTGTTCGACCCCCGCCGCCTGAGCGCGGCGGCCGTCTGAGGAGACCGAGGCCCCCATGACCACCGTTCCACTGGCCGGCACCGGCACCGGCACCGGCACCGGCACCGGCGGCCCGGAGCAGGACGAGGACGCCGCGCCCAGCCTGCTCCCCACCCTCCCCGGCCGCGCCTACACCGACCCTGAGATCTTCCGCGCCGAACAGGAGCGGATCTTCGAGTCCCTGTGGTTCTGCGCCGTACGCGCCGGTGACCTCGACCGCCCCGGCGCCTTCCGCACCGTCCAGATCGGCCGCGAGAACGTCCTGGTGACCCGCAACAGGCGCGGCGGGATCCGGGCCTTCCTCAACGTGTGCAGGCACCGCGGCGCCCGCCTGTGCACCCAGGAGTCGGGGGAGGTGCGGCGCAACCTCCAATGCCCCTACCACGCCTGGACCTACGACCTGGACGGCAAACTCATCGCCGCGCCCAACCTCACCAGCATGCCCGACGTCGACCGCGGCGCGTACGGACTGCGCGGCCTCCACGTGCGCGAATGGCTCGGCTACGTGTGGGTGTGCGTGGCCGAGGAGCCGCCCTCCTTCGAGGAGACGGTGCTGCGCGACGTCGCCGAACGGCTCGGCGACGCCGGGGTGATCGGCCACTACCGGCCGGAGCAACTGGCCCTGGGCAGGCGCGTCACCTACGACGTGCGGGCCAACTGGAAACTCATCATCGAGAACTTCATGGAGTGCTACCACTGCGCCACCATCCACCCCGAACTCACCGAGGTGCTGCCGGAGTTCGCAGACGGGTTCGCGGCGCAGTTCTACGTGGGCCACGGGCCTGAGTTCGCCGAGAGCGCCGAGGGCTTCACGGTGGACGGCGGCGCGGGCTTCGGGCGCCTCCCCGAGGTGCCCGAAGCGCACGACCGCCGCTACTACGCGATCACCGTGCGGCCCCAGGTCTTCGTCAACCTCGTCCCCGACCATGTGATCCTGCACCGGATGTTCCCGCTCTCGCACGAGCGGACGGTGGTGGAGTGCGACTGGCTCTACGCGCCCGAGGTCGTCGCCTCCGGCGCCGACCTCTCCCGCTCCGTCGAACTCTTCCACCGCGTCAACACGCAGGACTTCGAGGCGTGCGAGCGCACCCAGCCCGCCATGGACTCGCGTGTCTACGGCGACGGCGGGGTGCTCGTCCCCAGCGAGCACCACATCGGCGAGTTCCACGCGTGGGTCACCGGCAGGCTGGACACACCGCCCTGACCGCCCTCTGACCGGCTCACGCCTCCGCGCGCGCCGCCTTCCTGGCGTTGCGCGCGGCGAGCCGCTCGTCGAACTTGCGGGCCTCGCCGTCCAGTCCGGACATGTACAGCCCCAGCTCCTCCTGGGCCTTCAGACCCTCGGGGCCCAGCCCGTCGATCTGGAGGACCTTGAGGAAGCGGAGGACGGGCTGGATGACGTCGTCGTGGTGGATGCGCAGGTTGTAGATGCCGCCTATGGCCATGCGGGCCGCCGCGCGCTCGAAGCCGGGCATGCCGTGTCCCGGCATCCGGAAGTTGACGACCACATCGCGCACCGCCTGCATCGTCAGATCGGGCGCGATCTCGAAGGCCGCGCCCAGCAGGTTGCGGTAGAAGATCATGTGCAGGTTCTCGTCCGTGGCGATGCGGGCGAGCATGCGGTCGCAGACCGGGTCACCCGACTGGTGGCCCGTGTTGCGGTGCGAGATGCGGGTGGCCAGTTCCTGGAAGGCGACGTAGGCGACCGAGTGCAGCATGCTGTGCCGGTTGTCGGACTCGAAGCCCTCCGACATGTGCGCCATGCGGAAGTTCTCCAGCTCGACGGGGTCCACGGCGCGCGAGGCCAGCAGATAGTCGCGCATCACGATGCCGTGCCGCCCCTCCTCGGCCGTCCAGCGGTGCACCCAGGTGCCCCAGGCGCCGTCGCGGCCGAAGAGGGTGGCGATCTCGTGGTGGTAGGAGGGGAGGTTGTCCTCGGTGAGCAGGTTGACGACCAGCGCGATACGCCCGACATCGGTGACCTTGGACTGGTCCGGCGCCCACGGCTCCCCGTCGAGCGGGCCGTCGAAGTTGCGGCCGTCGCTCCAGGGAACGTAGGTGTGCGGCATCCAGTCCTTGGCGACCGAAAGGTGCCGGTTCAGCTCCTTCTCCACCACCTCTTCCAGGGCGTACAGCAGGCGGGTGTCCGTCCACTCGTGCGTACCTGCGTGCTGGGTGCTGGAAAGGGTCACGGCGGCTCCTGACGATGGGGGACGGCGGGTTTTCCCGGTGCTTTCCGGGATGCCAATCCTACGGGTCCGTAGGTTACGAGACCGTAAGTTATCCGCGAGGGAAATGGCAAGGCCGACCTTGTCGGGAGCGCTCGATTCAGGGCACCGGGGCCCGGGCGCCCGGTCCGGATACCGAAGTGCGGAGGCCGCTCAGCGGATCGTCACGTCGTCCAGCTCCTCCAGGAGCCAGGGATTCCGCAGCAGGTGCGCGGCGCCGTTGATCGCGGCGACGTCCGGGTTCTCGGCGATGTGCACGGGCAGGCCGACCGCCTTGCGGAACGCCTCTTCGAGGCCGTGCAGCAGCGCGGCGTGCCCCGTCATGACGAGCCCGGAGTCGCAGATGTCGTCGATGATCTCGATCGGCGCCCGCTCCAGGGTCGCCGAGACCGTCTTGGCGAGGGTCCCCAGGTGGTGTTCCACGATCTCCTGGAGTTCCGCAGGGGGGACGACGAGGCTGCGCGGCACGCCCGTCGCGACGTCGAGCCCCCGGATCTCCAGCCGGCAGCCGGGCGCACCGGCCTCCGCGAGCGCGGTCTTGATCTTCTCGGCCCCGCGGGTGGCCAGCGCGAGGTTGTACTGCTCGCGCAGATGCCGGGCGATCACCCCGTCCAGGCTCTGCCCGCACACGGTGGAGCGGCCCGTGAGCACGACGCCGCCCATGGAGACGATCGTGATGTCCGTACCGCCCGCGCCGATGTCGACGATGAGCGCCCCGCGCGGCTGGTACACGTCGATGCCCAGGCCGATCGCCGCCGCCAGCGGGCGCGGCAGCAGCCTGACCTTCCCCATGCCGACCGCGTGGCAGACCTTGGACAGCGAGCGCACCGCGATCTCGGACGTCTGCGCGGGGGCGCAGACCACCGCCCACTTGCGGTTCCGCGACGGGCCGAACCCGCTCTCGCGCAGCAGCATGCGCAGCAGGCGCGTGGCGTTCTGGTCGTCGGCCACGAGCCCGGCCTGCACCGGGTACAGCACCTTGAGCCGTTCGGGCGTACGGCCCTCCATCCAGCGGGCCTTGTCGCCGACCGCCAGGACCCTGTCGTCCTTCGTGTCCACCGCGAGGGCCGTCGACTGGGTGAACCGCTGCTCGCCGGAGTCGATACGGGTGGTGGCCGTGCCCAGGTCCAGCGCGTAGCCCTGGCCCAGCGACTTCACGTTCACGCGCGTGCTCACGCCGCACTCCTCCCCGTCGTCCACGGCACGGCGGGCCGCCCGGAGCGGGTGCTCCCGGCGGTCGCGGCACACCACGACACCTCGGTCCTCACGGCGCCTCCTCGTATGGGCGGGAGTGGGCGGGCGCCACCGGAACCCGGACCGGTTCCGCACGGCGCCCGTAAGCCGACCATGCGGGCGCCGCGACGGGCCCGCAACCGCACGGAGGGCGGTACGGGGCACCTCCGCACGCCCGGCCGGGGACCGTAGGGTCGGAGCATGACTCCCCGTGACATCGCCGACAGCCGCTACGTCAGCCTCGTGACCCACCGCCGTGACGGCACTCCGGTGGCCACCCCCGTGTGGGCGGTGGAGGACGGCGCCGAACTCCTCGTCTGGACGCGTGCCGACAGCGGCAAGGTCAAGCGCCTGCGCAGGGACGGCCACGTCACCGTGACCCCGTGCGACGCGCGTGGCGGGACGGCCGAGGGTGCGGTGCCGGTGACGGGGCGGGCCCGGCTCATGGACGGGGAAGGGGAGCTGAAGCGGGTGCGGAGGGCGATGGCCCGTAAGTACGGGTGGCAGTTCCGCCTCGTCGACTCGGGCGGCGCGTTGCTGCGCCTCGGGAAGCGCCCGCACATCGGTGTCGCGGTCAGCTTCTGAGGCGTGCCGGCGCGTTCTGACGCGGTTCCGACGTGTTCCGACGTGCGGCCCGGCCGCCGTCCACAGGGCCCGTGGGTGTTACGCGGCGCGCTCGTGAGGTACCCGTGCGCCGTGACCGGGGCAGCCGCCGGACGGGACGGTGGACGCCGTGCCGGAACTGTGGAGTTCCCGGGCGGTACGTACCATCGACCAAGAAAGCGGCAATAACGGTCATTGCGTAATGTTCCGCGTCAATTGAGGTAGGTCATGGAGCTGAACCGACTGAAGTCCGTGTACGCCCACGAAGGGCCTTTCGTGACGGTCTACCTGGAGGGTCGCTCCCCGGGGGAGGACGCCGCGAAGCAGGTACGGCTCCGCTGGCAGGCCCTGCGCTCACGGCTGGAGAACGAGGACGCGGACCCGAAGGCGCTCGACGCGGTGGAGACAGCGCTCGCCGCGAGCGAAGCCGGTGAGGAGCAGGCCAACGGCCGTGTCATCGTCACCTCGGCCGCTGACGGCGTCGTCCTCGACGAGCCCTGGGACGCGGCACTCGGCCGGGGCGACGCGGCCCACTCCGGCGTCCTGCCCGAGCTGGGCCCGTACATCAGGGAGGGCGCCAACGCGGTCAGGGCGCTGCTCGTCATCGCCGGGCAGGAGCACGCCGAGCTGCGCCGTCTGGTGGTCGCCGAGCAGCACGTCCCCGAGGAGCTGTCCCGCGAAGAGGCGCGCGGCAGCGCCGTCGAGGAGCCGAACCACACCCGCGAGGGCGCGCTCTCGCACCGCCGCATCCAGCGCCGCGCCGACGAGGCCGTCAGCCAGAACGCGAAGGACATCGCGGCCAAGGTGGAGCGCGCGGCCTCGGCCTTCCACCCCCGGGTGCTGATCCTCGCCGGTGAGGTGCAGGGCCGCACGGCCGTGCGCGAGGAACTGCCGGGCGAGCTGACGGACATCCTGGCCGAGACCGACCGCGGCGGCAGCGGCGACCGGGGCGCCGAGGAGGCGCTGGCCGACGAGGTGCTGCGGATCGTCGGCGAGAAGAGCGAGGAGTCGGCCCGCCACTGGGTCTCCCAGCTGGAGGAGGGCCTGGCGCACGGCCGGGCCGCCAAGGGTGACCCCGACGTGGTCAAGGCCGCCGAGATGGGCGCGCTGGACACGCTCCTGTTCGAGGACGGCGCCAAGGCCAAGCGGGAGGCGCTCCTGCTCAAGGTCGCGGCCGAGACCAGCGCCTCCTTCGCACTGGTCCCCGAGGGCACGGGGCTCGCCGACGGCGTCGGCGGCCTGCTCCGCTTCCCGCCGGAGGGCTGAGCCACCAGCACAGGCCAGTGCAGGCCAGCGCGGGCCAGCACAGGCCAGCGCGGGCCGGCACAGGTCACCACAGGGCGTCCGCCGGAAATCACCCCCAGGCGGGCGCCCTGCGGCGTGCCGGGGCCCTCAGCGCCCGAGCCCGAGCTGCCACAGGAACTCCTCCGGCGCCACCGCGTGCCCCGTGCTCCCCAGCACCGTCACCGGCGCGCCGTCCAGCAGCACCGTGGGCGTGGCCGTCACCCCGCTGGCCTCGAAGGCGGCGGCGACCCGGTCAGCCCACTCCCGGTAGCGCAACTGGAGCACCGCCTCGTCGAACTCGGCCGAGCGCAGCCCCGCCACCTCCCCGGCCAGCATGAGCAGCGTCTCCGGGGAGGCGAAGCCGTCGAAGTCCTCGGGCGGCTGGTGGGCGAACAGCGTCCGCAGATACGCCAGAAAGGGGACCTGGCCCACGTCGGCTGCGGCCCCGAGCGCGTTGAGCGCGCGGTGCGAGCCGCTGCCGCCGAGCGCGTCGTCGAGGAAGGCCGCGAAGTGGTGGTAGAGCGTGAGGTGCCCGTCGTCGGCCAGCCGCCGCATGGTGTCGCCGAGGGCGACGTCCATCCGCTTGCAGTAGGGGCAGCGCGGATCGGCGTAGACGTGCAGGACGCGCTGTGCCGAGGGCGAGCCGTAGACGACGGTCGTACCGCCCTCGCCGAGGGTGTTCGCGGGACGCATCATGAGCCCACCCTCGGCACCCCCACCCGGCCCGGCAACACCGCCGGACCCATCGGAGCGTCGCCGGCCTCCTCCGGCCCGTCCTTCCGTCCCCGCCCTCTCAGCGCCCGCCGCTCGGCGAGGGCCACAGTGCGGCCGTGACCGCCTGACGCAGGTGGGACATGGCGTGGGCGCACAGCTCGGCCGTGCGCTGGCCGTCCGTCGAGACGGCGCCGAAGAAGAGGCGGCCGTCCTTGCGGATCGCGGTGATCAGCGGGGCCCCCGAGAGGCTGGTGTGGGCGAGGCAGTGCACGGCTTCCAGGCACAGCGGCCCGTAGCGGGAGGGGATGCCGGGGCGCATGGTGCTCAGGGAGAGGTCGAAGCGGGCCTGCTCGGACTCGCTGCGCCACAGCGCCTTGCTCACGGTCGCGCGGGGCAGGAAGGGCAGCAGACGGTAGACCCGGACGAACGGGAGCAGCTCCTCGAGGCGCAGCCGCCGCCGGATGTCGGCGTACGCGTCGCGTGCCGTCTCCCAGTACGTGGACAGGGCGGCACCGTCGACGGTGTTCAGCAGGGTCGTCGCGTACAGGCCCAGGGCCTCGCCAGGGGACGGGCTCAGGGTGCGCCGCAGATCGGCGGGGACGGCGATGGTGGCCGGTGCGGCGCTGCCGAGGTCGGCGAGGGCGCGTGCGAAGGCCGTGTTGAGGGCCGCCTGGAGCGTCGTCCCCTCCGCGCGGCAGCGGGTCACGAGCGCGGATGTCTCCCAGGCCGCCAGCGACCAGGTGCGCGCGGCCAGCTGTCCGCCCGTGCGCGAGGGCCTGCCGCCCTCGCGCATCTGGCGCGCCACCGTACGCAGGTCGGAGAGGCGGGCGCGGGGCCCGGGGAGCAGGTCGTCGGCGGGCGGGGCGACGAGGGGGCGCACCACGGGCAGGGGCTCGGGGGCCGTGAGGTAGCGCAGGATGTCGCGCAGGACGAAGCAGGCGGACAGGCCGTCGGCGACGAGGTGGTGGTAGATCGCGACGAGGTCGAACGCGTCGCCGTGGTCCACCATCACGAACCGCGCCAGCGGGCCCGCCTCGGTGTCGAAACGGCGCTGAAGCTCCTCCTCCAGCACCCGCGTCCAGCCCTCCGCACCTCCCGCGCCCTGCGCGCCCTCGTCGCCGTCCGCGCTCGCACCCCGCGACCCGGCCGTCGCACGGACGACGCGCAGTTGGGGCTCCGGCGTGCCCCGCGTGGTCAGCCACGCCTGCCAGCGGCCCGGATCCCCGATCCGGGCCCCCAGCAGCGGATGCCGCCGGCGGGCGGCGGACAGAGCCTCGCACAGCAGATTGGGCGTCGTGCGCCCCCGGATCCGCGCGACCAGCGCGAAGTTGACGGGAAGCGCCTCGCCCGCCGCCCACACGAACCGCTCGGTCGGCGAGAGCCGTCGGCGCATGGCGGCGCTCACCCCTTCCGCGCGTCGGCGTACGGGGCGAGCACGGATGCCAGACCCTCGTCCAGCGTCACGGACGGGCTGAACCCCCAGCTCCGCTCGGGGTGTTCGGTCGCGCACGTCCACGCGGGGTGCACGGCCTCGGCGACCTTGTCCCGGTTGACCACGGACGTGCCCGTGAGCTGCGCGAGCCGGGCCACGGGCGCGGCCAGCGGGCGTGGAATGTGCCGCACCCGCGGCGGCTGCCGCCCCAGCGTCCGCGCGACGGCGGCGCCGATGTCCTCCCAGCGGTGCTCGACGCCGTCGCTGACGTGGTACGTCGTACCCGGCACGCCGCTCTCTGCGGCCCTGAGCAGCCCCCGGCACAGGTCGTCCACGTGCACCAGGGAGTAGTGCCGGGGCCCGGGGCCGCCGACGGCGGGCAGCCAGCCCGCGCGCACGGCCTTCACCAGCCGGGGCACGAACTCGCGGTCGCCCGGACCGTAGACGATGGGCGGACGCACGACGACCCCCGGCACCCGGTCGGCCACCGCGCGCACCGCCCGCTCGCCGCCCAGCTTGCTGCGCCCGTAGGCGGAGACCGGCGCGGGACGTGCGCTTTCCCGTAGCAGCCGCCCTGGCCCGAGCGCCGCCAGCGAGGAGCAGTGCACCAGCCGGGGCGGGCGCGGCAGCACGGCCAGTGCGGCACACAGCCGCCTGGTCCCGTCCACGTTGACCGTCGCGTAGCCGCGCGAGGTGGCCGCCGCGGTCGCCCCGGCCAGATGGATCACGCACTCCGCTTCCTCGACGGCCGTCGTGAGCCCGGCCCCCGTGACCAGGTCGCCCTGGGCCGTACGCGCCCCGGGGACACGTCGCGCGGCTGCGGGCACGCGCCGCCCGGCGTCGCGCACCAGCGCCGTGACCTCGTGTCCGCCGCCGGTGAGGTGGCCGATGAGCCGCTGTCCGATGAAACCGGTCGCGCCGGTGACGAGGTACCTCATCCGTCGACGCGCTCGTAGAGCCGGTGCGTGCGGAAGTGGATGCCGCCGGTGGCCTTGGCGTACCGGTTCGCGTGGTGGTTGTCCTCCAGGATCCAGGACAGCTCGCTCTCCGTGTAGCCGAGCCGGAAGGCCGCGCGCTGGGCCTGCGTGAACAGGGCCGCCGCGAGGCTGCGGTTGCGGTGCTCCTTCTTGATGCCCGAGGTGACGCCGCGGGTGCGGGTGATGCGGCGGGAGGCACGGTTGATGCGGAGGAGCCCCACGGGCAGGCCCAGGGTCGTCAGCCGCCCGCGCGCCGCGCGCAGCGCCTGGTTCGCGTCGGGCAGCCAGAGGGTGAATCCGGCGGGCTCGCCGTGCACCTCGACCAGTTGCAGCAGCTCGGGACGGAGTACGGGCTTCAGCTTGCGCACCGTGTGGGCGAACTCCCTGTCGGTCATGGGGACGGCGGCGTAGTTCTCGGCCCAGGCGTCGTTGTAGATGTCCTTGACGGCCGCCATGTCCGCCTCGAACCGCTTGGGGTCCAGCGGTCTGACCCGTACGCCCGGCGCGCTCAGCGCGCGGTCGGCCACCCTGCGGATGGCGGCGGGCGGCTCCCCGTCGGGCGGCATCGGGATGCGCCACGACAGCAGGTCCTTGGCCTTGGTGAAGCCGCAGTCGGTCAGCAGGTGCGCGTAGTACGGGGGGTTGTGCGGCATCAGCATCGTGGGCGGCGAGTCGAAGCCGTCGACCAGGACCCCGCACTCGTCGTTCGTGGTCAGACTGAGCGGCCCCAGGATCCTGGTCATCCCGCGCTCGCTCAGCCACTCGGCCGCCGCGCCGAAGAGTGCTGCGGCCACCGTGCTGTCCTCCACGCACTCGAAGAGCCCGAAATGGCCGCACTTGGGGTCGTGCCGCTCGTTGTAGCGCGGGTCCACGACGGCCGCGATCCGGCCGACGACGGTTCTGCCGCGCCGCGCCAGGAAGAGCCGGACACTGCCGAAGTCGTGGAACGGGTTGCGGCGCGGGTCGAGGAAGGCCCGGCGTTCACGCTCCAGCGGCGCCACCCAGAGCGGGTCCTCGTGGTAGAGGTCGTAGGGGAACCGGATGAACGCGGTGATGTCGGGACGGCCGTCCGCCTGGGTGATGGTGAGGGTCATCGGACACTCACCTCCTGTTTGCCAAGGGCGCCTCGCTGTGCGCCGATCGAGGGCCGGGGCGCGACGGCCCCGGCCTGTGTGCCGGTCCGCGTGCGCCCGGACGACGCTCCCGCGCCGCCGGGGGCGTGGGCCGGGCCGGGGATCATGCCGAGGCGGCGGCCGGCGGCGGCGAACGCGTCGAGGATGCGGTCCAGGTGCTCCTCGGTGTGGGTGGCCTGGAGGGAGAGCCGGATCAGGGCCTGCCCGTGGGGCACGGCCGGAGCCACCACCGCGTGCGTGAACACGCCCTCGTCCAGCACCTCCTGCCACATGCGCCCGCACAGCCCCGCGTCACCGATGTGCACGGGCACGATCGGGGTCGCCGACTCGCCGGTGTCGAAGCCGAGTTCGCGCAGCCCCTCGTTGAGCAGCGCGGCCAGCTCGAAGGCGCGGGTGCGCCGCTCGGGCTCCGCCTGGATGATCTCCAGCGCGGCGAGGGCAGCCGCCAGCGCGGCGGGCGGCATGGAGGCGGAGAAGATCACCGGACGCGCCGTGTAGCGCAGATACCCGATGACGTCGGCGGGCCCCGCGAGCACGCCGCCGATCGAGCCGAAGCACTTGGAGAGGGTGCCGGTGCGCAGGTCCACCGCTTCCGGCAGCCCGAAGTGCTCGGCCACGCCCCGGCCGCCCGCGCCCAGCAGCCCGATGTCGTGCGCGCCGTCCACGATCAGCCGGGCGCCGTGGCGGCGTGCGAGCGCGTGCAGTTCGGGCAGGCGGCACAGGTCGCCCTCCATGGAGAACAGCCCGTCGGTGACGATCGCCTTGCCCGCGCCGGGGTCGGCCTGCGACAGCTCGGCGGCGAGATGTTCCATGTCCGAGTGCCGGTAGAGGCGCTTGCCCGCGGCACCGAGGCGGATGGCGTCCACGAGCGATGCGTGGTTGGCCATGTCGCTGAAGACGAGGTCGGCCGCGCCGAACAGCGGGGTCAGCGCCAGGTTCGCCTGGAATCCCGTGGTGGTGACGATCGCCTCGTCGCAGCCCAGGAAGGCGGCCAGCCGCGACTCCAGCTCCTCGTGCTCGGGCAGCGTCCCGCATACCAGCCTGCTGCCCGAGCACGACGCCCCGTACAGGTCCAGGGCCTTGGCCGCCGCCGCCGTCACGCGCGGGTCGCCGGAGAGTCCGAGGTAGTCGTTGCACGCCGTCATGACCACGCGCACGCCCTCGACCAGGGCTTCGCCGTCCCCGGATGCCATGGCCCGGTAGAACGGCCGGGGGCCCTCGCCGGTCATGTCCCGGGCGAGGGACGGCAGGTGCTTGTCGAAGATGTCGGGCATAGGTGATCTCCTGTGGTCCCGTCCGCTAGGCGGTCGACGTGCTTGACGTACGTGACGTGCTCGACGTGTCCGACGTGGTCGGCGGCGCCAGCGTGACGGGGAGTCGGGTGATGTCGGTCATGCTCGGTCCGGCGTGCCGCTCCGGGGTTCCGGCAGCGCGTGCGCCCGGCAGCTCGGCGGCGAAACCCCGCGCGAACGCGACGGCCTGGGCGCGGGCGAGATGGGTGCCGGGGCAGTAGTGCAGCCCCGAGCCGAAGGCGAGGAGTCGCTGCGGCTGCGGCGCCTGCCGGGGGAGGAAGGTGTGCGGATCGTGGAACTCCGCCGGGTCACGGTGCGCCGCGCCGATGAGCGCGTGGACCACCTGGCCCTCGGGCAGCACCCGCCCGCCCAGCTCGGTCTCGGCCCCGGCGACCCGGGTCACGAGCCGGCCCGGAGGGTCCCAGCGCAGCACCTCGTCCACGACCCGGTCCGAGAAGTCCGGTTCCTGCCGGATCCTTTCAGCAAGGGCGGGGCGGGTGATCAGCGCGTGCGCGAGGCTGGCCAGCAGTGCCGCCGTCGTGGGCACCCCGGCGGAGAACAGGGTCAGCAGCAGATAGCGGCTGCCCGAGGGATCGCCCTTCGCCCAGTGGAAGAGCAGATCGTCGCCCTCCGGCTGCCGCAGCCGCTCGGCCAGAAGCTGGTCGTAGCGCTCCAGGAGCGCGGTGGCGGCCTCGTCGGCCCGCCGTACGACGCTCGGCGGACTGGCCAGCTCCTCGATCCGCACCATGGCCAGGCTCTCGGTGGCCAGCCACTCCAGGTCGACGTCCTTGGGCAGCCCAAGGAACCCCGCCAGCACGGCGGTCGGCAGCGGCCGGCAGATGGAGCCGACGACATCGGCGACCCCCTCGGCCCGGACCTCGTCGGCGAAGGCCCGCACGTGTTCGAGGGCCAGCGGAGCGGCGAAGGAGTCGGCCATGTCGCCCAGGGCGCGCGGGCTCAGGGCCTTCGCGAGGGGGCGGCGGCGCGCGGTGTGCTCGGGCGGATCCTGCTGGAGGGGGGTCTGGCAGAGGCCGACCGTGCTCGCGCTCTCGCGCCAGCCCGGTCGGAAACGCTCGCGCCAGGAGGCGGTCAGGGTGCCCCAGGTGCGGTCCAGGAGGACCTGACGGCAGTCCTGGTACCCCGGCACGAGGAGCGCTCCCCACGGGGTGGGTACCAGGGGCCCCGCGGAGCGCAGTTCGTCGTAGACACGGGCGAGTTCCCGCGGCTCCGACGCCTGGCGCCACCGTCGTACGAGACCGGCCGCGCTGCGGGATTCCAGTGGCGAGGTGCTCAGCAAAACTCTTAACTCATCTGTCGTTCGGAGCGGACGTGCGGCCAGGGGCGGACGGCCAGAGATCACGAAGCTTGCTCCGTCCAGCGCGTCGGGGGCCAGCGGGATGCGCTCATTTCACCTGTACGGGGTGACGATTCGTCTTCTGCGGCCCGAGCCTGTACGGTCGGCGGCCGGTCCGCCGCCGGAGCCGCGCCCGAGCCGCCCGAAAGCGCCTCTTTCGGGCGCCGCCAGGCCCCCTCCGTACCCCCTCCCGCGGCCCCCGCCCTCCCTCTCCGCCGATACCTCAGCGGCACATGCCTGAGCAGGGAGGTTGCTTCCTTCCCGCGTGCCCCCTCTTTCGGCTCCTCCGGCCGCGCGTGCCCATGGATGGGTGCGCCGTGCGGGGGGACCCGTGGTCTCGGGTGTGGGGGCGTTGGACTCCGGGGGAGAGGAGTCGTACCGTCGAACGTGTGGCGGTCTGACGTTCTGCGTGCAGAACGTCAGGGTGTCACCCCCCCCCGCACCCCCACATCCCCGAACTGCAAGCTGAGGAGCCCTCACCATGGCGAAGATCCTGTTCGTGATCACCGGCGCCGAGCACTGGACGCTCGCCGACGGAACCCGGCATCCCACCGGCTTCTGGGCAGAGGAGGCCGTCGCGCCCTACCAGGCGTTCCGCGAGGCCGGGCACGAGATCGTGGTGGCCACCCCGGGCGGCGTCACCCCGACCGTCGACCAGGGGAGCCTCGCCCCGGAGGCCAACGGCGGCAAGGAGGCGGCGGACGCGGTCGCCGAGGGGCTGGCCGCGTTCACGGAGCTGCGCTCGCCCGTCAAGCTCGAAGAGGTCGTACCCGCCGACTACGACGCCGTCTTCTACCCGGGCGGCCACGGCCCCATGGAGGACCTGGCCGTCGACGGCGACTCCGGGCGGCTCCTGACGGCCACGCTGCACGCGGGCAAGCCCCTGGGCATCGTCTGCCACGCGCCCGCCGCGCTCCTCGCGACCGAGGGCACCGACGACGTCTCGCCCTTCACCGGCTACCGCCTCACCGGCTTCACCAACGCCGAGGAGGCCCAGGCGGGCTTCGCCGACAAGGCGAAGTGGCTGCTCCAGGACCGGCTCGTCGCGCTCGGCGCCGACTTCCAGGAGGGCGAGCCCTGGGCGCCGAAGGTGGTCGTCGACCGCAACCTCTACACGGGCCAGAACCCCGCCTCCTCCGCGCCGCTCGCCGCCGAGATGCTCAAGGCGCTGGACTGACGCGATGGGCAGCGACCGCCTGACCGAGGTGCTGGACGCCACGTACGACTGCCTGGCCAGGTACGGGGTGCGGCGGACGACGATGGACGACATCGCCACGGCCATGGGGATCTCCCGCTCGGCGCTGTACCAGTACGTGCGGTCCAAGGACGACGCCGTCACCCGGCTCGCCGAGCGCCTGCACGCGCGGGCGCTCGAACGGGCACGGCGGGCGGCGACGTCGGGGGACCCGCTCGTCGAGCGGATCCACGGGGTCCTGCGCGCCAAGCTGGACCTCGTCCTGGAACTCGCGGGGGACTCGCCCCACACGGTGGAGCTGCTGGACGCCAAGGGCCGTCTGTTCGGCGACATCTGCCACCGGTTCGGCGCCGATCTGCGGCGGCTGCTGACGGAGCTGTTCGCGGAGGCCGCGCGGGCGGGCGAGACGGACGAGACGGGCGGGGCGAGGGGGATGCGGGTCGATCCGGCCGAGGCCGCGGACATCTGCGTCGCGCTCGTCGTCGGCCTGGAGGCGACACCCGACGGCTCGCGCCTTCTGCGCCCCGCCGCCGACGCGCTGCTCACCGGCCTGCTGGAAGCGCCGGAGGAGGGCGCCCGGACCTGACCCGACCTCACCTGTCCGACCGCCTGGACCCGTACGGCAGCCTCGTCCCCCCACCTCACCCCCACACAGGAACACCGAGGAGCACCACATGAGCGTCAGCGCTCCCGAGCAGGCCGCGGACCTCGTCGCGCGGCTGCGCGGCACCTTCCGCACCGGCCGCACCAAGTCCCTGGAGTGGCGCGTCCGCCAGCTCCGGCAACTGCGCGCCCTGCTCACCGAGCACGACAAGGACCTCGCCGAGGCCCTGTACCAGGACCTGCACAAGGGCGCGGCCGAGGCGCACGCGGCCGAGATCGACTTCCCCGTACGGGAGATCGACCACACCCTGGACAACCTGGAGGACTGGCTGTACCCCGAGAGCCTGTCCCCGGAAGCACTCACCGGCTTCCCCGAGGGCTCCACGGCGGGCACCCGCTACGACCCGCTCGGCGTCGTCCTCGTCATCGCGCCCTGGAACTACCCCGCGCAGCTCTTCCTCGTCCCCCTCCTCGGGGCGCTCGCGGCGGGCAACGCGGTCGTGGCCAAGCCCAGCGAACTGGCACCCGCCACCTCGTGCGTGCTGGCCCGGCTGCTCCCCGAGTACCTCGACACCGACGCCGTCGCCGTCGTCGAGGGCGGCATCCCCGAGACGACCGCGCTGCTGGAACAGCGCTTCGACCACATCTTCTACACGGGCAACGGCACGGTCGGCCGCATCGTCATGCGCGCGGCGGCCGAGCATCTGACGCCGGTCACGCTGGAGCTGGGCGGCAAGTCGCCCGCGTTCGTCGACCGCGACGCCGACCTCGGGCAGACGGCGCGACGGCTGGTGAAGGCCAAGTTCCAGAACGCCGGGCAGACGTGCGTCGCGCCCGACTACGTGCTCGCCGACCCCGCCACGGCCCGCGCGCTGGAAGGGGAGCTCGCCAAGGCCGTCGAGGAGGTCTACGGGTCAGAGCCGGCCGCCTCACCCGGCTACGGCCGCCTCGTCAACGAGCGGCACTTCGACCGGGTCTCCGCGCTGCTCGACTCCGGACGCACCGTCACCGGCGGCCAGTGCGACCGCGCCACGAAGTACATCGCGCCGACCGTCCTCGCGGAGGTGTCGCCCGACGCACCCGTCATGCGCGAGGAGATCTTCGGGCCCGTGCTGCCCCTCGTCGAGGTCGCGGACCTGAACGAGGCGATCGCCTTCATCAACGACCGGGACAAGCCGCTGGCGCTCTACGCGTTCACCGGGTCGTGGGAGACCCGGCGCAGGCTGGCCCAGGAGACGTCCTCGGGCGGGCTCGGTTTCGGGCTGCCGATGGCCCATCTGCGGGTGCCCGAGCTGCCGTTCGGCGGCGTGGGGGCGAGCGGCATGGGCGCGTATCACGGCCCGTACTCCCTCGCGACGTTCAGCCACCGCAAGGCCGTCCTGGACGTTCCGCTGAGCTGACCGGCTCATGCGGGAGGGGAGCCTGCCGAAGCCGTGCCGTGCCGGGCGTTTAGTGTTCGGCGCATGACAGAGCGACATGCGATCCTCAGCGGTTCGACGTTCGAGGAACAGATCGGGTACGCCCGTGCCGTGGTCGACGGCGACTGGGTGCACGTGTCAGGGACGACCGGCTTTGACTACGACACCATGACGATCTCCGACGACGTCGTGGAACAGGCGGAGCAGTGCCTGCGCAACATCGGTGCCGCGCTGGCCGAGGCGAAGTGCACCTTCGCTGACGTGGTGCGCGTGCGGTATCTGCTGCCCGACCGTGAGGACTTCGAGCCCTGCTGGCCGGTCCTGCGCCGCGCCTTCGGCGAGGTGCGGCCGGCGGCCACCATGCTGATGTGCGGCCTCGCCGACCCCCGTATGAAGATCGAGATCGAGGTGTACGCGCGGCGGACCGCCACCACGTGACGGGACACGGCCCCCGCACCCGGAGGGTTCCGGGTGCGGGGCGGGCGCTAGGGGGTGTCTTCAACGTAGCGTCGTCCGGCCGCCAGGCCGGGGGCTGCCGGGGGCACCTCCCAGCGGTAGCTGGGGGAGTCTGGTGCGTGCAGTCGCAAGGCGGAGGGAGGAGAGCGCCGGGGGCACCTCCCAGCCCGCAGGGCCTGGGGGAGGGCTGCGCTGACGACCGACAACGTCGCGAGTGTGCGTGCCAGGCGTCGCAGCCCAGGCGGGACTTTGAGGACACCCCCTAGTCTTCTGAGTCGGGAATTCTGTTCAGATATGAGCTGAGGCGTTCGAGGATCTCGTCGGCGGTCTTGGTCCA
>NZ_BAAGSO010000035.1:0-6056 GCF_054782395.1 Streptomyces daliensis
GCGCCGCGATCGATTCCGAGCAGGAGAGCTACAAGACCTCTATGCGCAACCGGCGCACGGCCAAGCGGGAAGCGCAGAAGGGGCGTCCTTACGGCAGGGCGCCGCAGGGCTATATGCCGGTCTACGATCCCCAGACCGGGGACCTGGTCAACTGGGTGGAGAACCCGGACGAGTCGCACGTTCCGAAGCAACTGTTCACGCGGCTGCGCAAGGGGCACTCTCTGCGGTCGATCGCCAAGGACTTCGAAAAGCGCGGGTACCGGACCCGTACCGGCAAGCCCTTCTCAGAGCAGCACCTTCGGGATATGGCGTTGCGGCCGACCTACGGCGGTTACCGGGGGCACTCTCCGAAATCGCGTGGGAATTCCTTCAAGGCCAAGCATCAGCAGGTGGAGTTGGCCAAAGCCACCTGGGACGGCCTGGTGGACGAAGAGACCTTCTGGGCGGTCCGGCGCATGCTCCTGGCCCCCGAGCGGCGTACCACCCGCACAGGGCGCGCCAAGTACGAACTGACCGGAACCATCACGTGCGGTGTCTGCTCCGGGAAGACGACCATCAAGACGAAGGGCTATCAGTGTGACGAGAAGGGGTGTGTCCATCTCAGTAAGGCGAAGGTGGATGAATACCTGATCGGCACGGCTGACGAACCGGGGTTGATCCTGGCTTACCTGAGTAGTGATCAGGTGTACCAGGACTTCGCCGCCTCTCCGCAGGATGAGGGCCGGGTTACGCAGATCAGGGCCGACCTGGCGCGACTGCGGGCAGAGAAGGCCGAGACGGAAGGCGCAGAGCCGGAAACCCTGGCCGAAGCGCGGATGTTCGCCCGGACAGTGGCGAACCTGGAAAAGAAGATCACGAAGCTGGAAGCAGAGGAGCGGGCTCTCACCATGCCGAGTGTTCTGTCCGACCTGATACAGCCCGGTGCCGATGTCGCAGCCCGCTGGGCACAGGCACCGGTGTCCGCGCGACGGCAGGTAGCACGTCTTCTCCTGTGCCCCGAAGTCCTGGGAGAGGTCGTCATCATCCCTGGGCGCAACCTCTCCGTCGCTGAGCGCCTACAGCGTCGCCGGAGCCAACCCGACATGACCCAAGCCGCCTGACGAACACCGAGCGGCAGAACGAGGCCCCGCCTCTCCTGGACTGGAGGGCGGGGCCTCGCCGCGTTCTGGTGCCTAGCGGCGGACTCTGGGCCGGTCGGGCTGGTAGCCGTGGTCCGTGCTCACGTGTCTGCGTATGGCCTTCAGAACGCCTTCCTCGATGCCGCGTCGCCTCTTCCCTCGGGCTTGCGCCAGAGCGGCGGCCAAGGCGCTGCATGTGCCGCATCGGTCGGTGTATCTCGGCGCCATGGATGGCTCTCCGGGGGCAGTCCTGGGGGCGACGGCGGTGGTGGAACCGCACCCCCGGCCTGAACGGGTGAGGGCATCGGCCGGGAGTCTCAGGAAGTCAGCTCGGTGACACGTTGGTGAGTTGGAGCGTGCGTCCGCTGACGAGTGGGGCGGTGAGGATGACGGTGCGGCCGATGTGGTCCAGGGCCTTGCCGATGCGGGCATGGCGCCACTGCCACGGCCACCGGGGTACAAGGACGGTGGACAGACAGTCGCGTGTCTCGCCGTCTACGGCGATGCGCTCGCCCTTCTCGCGCAGCCGTAGCGAGCGGCAGGGGTACGAGGTGAGGAACGTGGCGTGGTTGCCTTCCATGATCTCGATAGCCTCCCCTCGGGGCAGAGGGCGCGGGTAAGTGGTGAGGATGACGGTTCCCTGCGGCAGTTTGTACATGATGCGTACGGCCCGGTTCTGGAAACGGCGTATAACGAAATGTGCTTTCTGGCCGTCGAGGACGGCGACGGGGAAGCCTGACACGAACGCCCACCCGTGGGGGTCGTACAGCAGGGCTTCGGGGTCGTCGGAGATAAGGGCGGTGTGATCACTGGGCACGGGGTCACTCCAATAATTTCCAGATACCAGATCATGAGAAAGCCCCGCCCCTCTGCCGCAATTCATCAGATGGACAGGGCTGTTGGTGGTGTTGCTACAATTGGCGACGGGCGACGTTGGCCCTACGGGCGACCGGCTGAGTCTGGGATGCGGCGCTCGCCGCTGCCAGCATTTCGCGGGTCAGCACACCCTTTCGGGTGTAGCCGCCGCACGCCTCACACGAAGCGCTGATTACTCCCAGGTACACGACTCCAATAGTTTCTCTCCTTCTGCACTGCCCGCACGGAGTGCCATTGAACGTCGCCGCAATCTTGAAGGCTAGATCTACCTCGTCGGCATTCACGCGCGATCACCTCACGTGTTCGGTGGTGCTTCGACGGCCGTACGGTGGCCTGCCCTCTCAAGAGCAGGCCACCGTTTCACGTGACCGTTGCCAGGATCAGGCGATAATGGCCGCCTGTGATGCGGCTGCCAGTTCCTCCGGTGTGGCCGTGAATTCGTCGAATTCTCCGGCCTTCACACCCTGGAAAAACTTGGTGATCTCGGCGCGCGACATGAGCAGGACCGGACTGTCGGGGGCCTTGTCGTCGCTGATCGCGATCATGCGTGTTCCGTCCGGGATGCTGACGTGCGGGTTCCCCTCGGCGCGACCTGCGTCAGCCAGGATCACGCAGTCCTTGAGGATCGGGTCAAGGTCCGTGCGGCTGGACTTACGCCAGTCGAGACCGGGCGCGGTCACGTTCACGTACGGCCGCGTGTCGAGCCCGTTGGTGATGGTGCCCATAAGGGAGGCGTCCTTTCTCTGTCGTGTGCGATTGATGGAACCCCGCCCGACTGCCTAGCCGTCACACAGACTGTCGGACGGGAACTGTCCCGTTCCGCCCACGGCCCGTGACAGCGTGGACGGAACGGGGGCCTGTCCCGCCCCCACCAAATCCCGATTGCCGTGGGGGCTTGATCGGTTTGGATGGTGGGGGCGGGTGTTTAGAGGCGGAGCGCGGTTCCGATCACGAATCCACATGCACCGCTGACACACATAAGCAGCGCCGGTCCCCCGAACTCAGCAATCGGTGGTGTCACGTTGCTCCGAAGAAATGTGCGGCACCTAGCGGCGGCCATTTTTATAGCCGGTCCCGTGAGTGCGGCGAAAAGCAGGTATGTACGGGGCGCTGCTCGCTTGCGAGTCACTGTGGTTTCTCCCTCCCTCGATCACCCTGTTTGTGGCGGTCGAAATGGCACGGCACGTAGCCAGATTGCGGTATGTAGACCACGCCTGACTTCTGATCCAGTGCTCCCCCATACGGTGTCCACCACCCTTGAGGGCTGGACGCATAGGCCGTGCCAGCAAAGGGGGATAGGAACCCCTTCTTCGCCGTCTCAGCACTCATCGGGGGTACCGCTGTACCGATTTCCGGGTCGCCTCTTGAACTAGGGGCCGGATACGGCGCATGGTCGAAGAGAACGACCGATTGTCAACGCGTCGATGCTCTGAGATCTCCGCGTCGGGGCATTCGGGGCGCCCGCATTGGCAGGGCGGAAAGGTCAACGCGGACCGAATTGGAGGTTCGCCGTTAGCGGGGTAGTCGACGGTCACCGTTTCACCCCCGCGTCGTCGTCACGCTCGCTGCGGTGCGGGTGCTCGCTGATGATCCGGCTGAAATCCCGGACCCGCCCGGCAGCCGACTGCAAGTGTGCCGTCGCCCGGCCACGGTCGGCCGCGAAGCACACTCGGCATTCGGGGACGGCGACGGGCTCAAGGGCCGGGGTGTGGACTGCGGGTGGCGCTGGCGGCTGGGTCGTCACCGAGTTGGGGGACCTGCGTCTCATCCTCAGAGCGGGGAGGGCCGCGCCATGCAGTTCAGCAGCCTCCCCGAGCGTGTCGAGCGCGTCCTCAGGGCTCTTGGCACTCGTCATGTGACTGCCCCTGCACGTTGGGTGATCTGGTCAGGAAGACCGTACGAGCAGCGGGGGAGACAGCCACAGGGACGTTGCGTCCCAGTTTTTCGACGCTATTCGGCGATGTTCAGGAAACGCGCGAGGGCCGCCAATCCCGAAGGGTGGTTCGATTTGTTCAACAGATCAGTCACGATAGCCACAGCCAACGTGTGGTGCCGCATCCACCCCGGAGCCACGCGGCGCAGCGATTCCATCGCCTTGACGGCGCCCTCGGCGTTCCCTACATCGGCGTGTGCGCGGGCCACGTCCAGGAGGAGCCACGTCCGCCACGACGGCGGAGTGTCGCGAGACAGCCTCATCCCTTTGGCAAGGCTGATCGCTTCCTCTGGCCGTCCGTGCTGAACGGCCAGACGAACTCGCTCGATACGAACGGACGATCGGTTGAAAACGCTGACCATGCGCCCGTCTTCAAGCGGCGGAAGTTTAGCCAGCTTCTCTGTGGCCTTCTCAGCGGTTGTCATCATGGTGTCCGCTTGGTCGTAGTCGCCACTTCGCGCCGCGCTGGTCGCGGCCGACATGATCAGTCCACCCCAGACCCGAAGCTGCTCGGTGCTCTCTATCCGGCCTCGCTCGACGCTGTCGGCCGCGTACACCGCTACCCCGGTAGCGTCGTTCAGCCGGTTCTGCCGTTGGTACGCCCACGCCACGGAGTTGGAAACCATGGGGCCTAGTAGGGGGTCCGAGGACGCGCCAGCGGCAGCGTAGGCCCGCTCCAGGCTCGTCAGAGCGAGATCAGTCTTACCCAACCTGATCGCGAGGTGCCCGCCTAGTTGCAGGGCTTTGCCCAGGGCTGCTTGCCCAGCCGCGCGCTGGTCTGGAGTACCTGCGGAAGCCAACAAGCGAGCGTTCGTAATGGCGTCAGGCAGCCGCGTCATCAACTCGCTGAACGCGGCGGAGTGATACAGCGTCCAGCACTCCGCCAACTCTGCACGGACGGCCGCGAGGGACACGGCGCCCGCGTCTGTGGGCTCGGGAGGCATGCCGATCAGCGGGGGCATGATCGCTCGGCGTACGGCAACGAGTTGGGGCGGGTCGGCTGCGCCGTTGCCCTGTATGGCGGGCGGGTCCCCCATGAGCGCAGTGACCTCGACGCCCAGGCCATGGGCGAGTGCATGAAGGGTGGGAAGTCGGGCGCTGTGTTTGCGCTGTTGCTCCAGCCGCGCGATCACATCGAGCGATACGTTGGATCGTTCGGCTAGTTGCTCCTGGGTGAGTCCGGCACTCCGGCGTAGGTGCCGGATGCGTCGTCCGATGTGCTCAGCCATGGTTCCAGCGTAGCCCTGCGTCGCGGCTTGCTGGGGCGCTCTTCGACGTCGCCTTTGACCGGGCTGCACGACGGCTGCTGCGGTTGGTCCTGGTGCTCCTCGACGGCGGTCTGTGTCCGTCGCCGCTGGGGCCTGCATCGGGTGCGGTCTCCTACGGTCACCACAGACAGCGCGCCACGGCGAGAGGGGAAGCCGTGCGGGCTGGCGCGCGTATGCCTCGCTGTACCCCTACGCACCGCACCCGAGGAGCCTTGTGTGTCTTCGTCGGCGGGCTCAGCCACCCGAGACTCAGCAACGCTGGTGCCGCCTACCTCCCGCAGGCGACGACGAGAGCCGCACGCGAAGCGAGCCCAGCCCTCGACGCATGGACTGGGGCGGTGAGGACTGGGGGCTCGCGATGGCGCCGGGCCGGGTCCGAGCGGTGACGGCCTGGGCCCGTGGGCGGCTGCCTGGAGCCGTGGAGGCTGGGCCCGGTACCGCCCTGGAGCACTGTCCTGTGCGGCGGGCTGCGGAGGCGGTGTGCGGGCTGTCTCGCTTCACAGGACGTCTGGAGGATGCCGGGCGTTGGCCGCCTGGGCGAGACCGGCCGAAGGCCGCAGCTCGCACAAGGGCGGCCAGGGCGCCCGGCGCGCCGCAGGCGCGCCCTTGATGAAGTAAAGACACTCTCCGCCACTCCCGCCCCCACAGTCTCTGTCGCGACAGGACGGAGCGCATCGGGGCGGGACGCGGCACCGTCTCAACGGCGCTCAGCAGCATTCCCACGGGGGCGCTGCCGCAACTGCTCAAGAGCGCTTGCCAGGGGCGTATCCGTGGCCCGCTGTCAGACCCGCCCCCTACCCTGAAGAGGTGTGGCGCGATGCGCCCTTGGCGGGGCGTATACGGCACATGATGCACAGTCAG
>NZ_BAAGSO010000036.1:0-20382 GCF_054782395.1 Streptomyces daliensis
ACCCGGAAGCTAAGCCTTTCAGCGCCGATGGTACTGCATGCGGGAGCGTGTGGGAGAGTAGGACGCCGCCGAACTCCTTTTATGTTGAGGGCCCTTGAGTGGGTTCCCGGTGACAATGTCACGGGGATCCGGCTCGGGGGCCCTTTTCGCATGCCCGAAAACAGCAGAGCCCGTCCCTGGCATTCCATATGTCATTGGCGGCTCAGGACTGTACGTACGCGTACGGCCCGGTAGCACGGCGCCTGTACGTACACGCGTGCGCGCCTTCTCGCTGTTTCCTTACTCGGTCTAGAGGCGTCCCGCTGCCTTCAAAGCGAGATACGCGTCTGACAGCGCGGGAGCAATATCCGCGGGCAAGGCGTCGACGACGATGACGCCATGACGGCGGAGGCGGTCGGCGACATTTCTGCGTTCCGTTTGCGTACGAGCTGCTGCGGCTGCGTCGTACACCGCCTCGACGGTGCCGCGAGCACGTGTCATTTCCTCGATATGGGGATCGGCGACAGAAGCCACCAAAACCGTGTGGCGCTCCGTGAGAAGAGGCAGCACAGGGAGAAGCCCCTCCTCCATTGCCGAGGGCTCCAGGCCCGTCAGCAGGACGACGAGGGAGCGGTGCGAGGCGATGCGCAGCGCGGTCGACGCCAGCCCCCGGGCATCCGACTCCACCAGGCTCGGCTCCAGCGGGGCCATGGCCCCGACGAAGGCCGGCAGCACGTTGTGCGCGGTGCGGCCCTTGACGGTGGCGCGGGAGACGCGGTCGTACGCGAGAAGGTCGACGCGGTCGCCCGCACGCGCGGCGAGCGCGGCCAGGAGAAGCGCGGCGTCCATGGAGGTGTCGAGACGGGGCGCGTCTCCCACGCGTCCGGCGGAGGTGCGGCCGGTGTCCAGGACGATGAGGATGCGACGGTCGCGTTCGGGGCGCCAGGTGCGAACGGCGACGGCGGACTGGCGGGCGGTCGCCCGCCAGTCGATCGATCGGGTGTCGTCGCCTGGGACGTACTCCCGCAGGCTGTCGAACTCGGTGCCTTCGCCGCGCGTGAGGATGCTCGTGCGACCGTCGAGCTCGCGGAGGCGGGCCAGCTTCGAGGGCAAGTGCTTGCGGCTGGCGAATGCCGGGAGGACGCGGACGGTCCACGGGACGGCGTGACTGCCCTGGCGGGCCGCGAGACCGAGTGGGCCGAGGGACCGGACGGTGAGGCGGTCGGCGCGGTGGTCGCCGCGTCGCGTGGGGCGCAGGGGCGTGGTGATGCGTTGCCGTCCGCCGGGTTCGACGGTGAGGCGGTGATGTCCGGAGAGGGATCCTGCCTCCTCCGGCCAACTGCTGGGGGGCCAGGCGTCGCGCAGCAGGGCGCGCAGCGGTCGCCGGGAGGGGTTGATGACGACGACGGTGACGTGCGCATCGTCGCCGAGTCGAACTGATGTATCACCGGATCGTGTGAACTGGAGCCGATTCACTGGTGCTGCCCGTGCGAGGTCGTACAGGATTGCGAGGAGCAGCAGGAGCTCGACGGCGAGGATGCCGGTCCAGCTCGGCAGCAGGAGGCCGACCAAGAGGGCGCCGAGGGCCGCGAGGAGGGCGGTGCGTCCGGTGAGTGCCATGGGGGTGCTCGCCAATCAGCCGAGAGCGTCTCAGCGGGGGACCGGGACGTGGGCGAGGATCGAGTTGATCACGCTGTCCGGCGTGACGCCCTCCATCTCGGCCTCGGGACGCAGTTGGACGCGGTGCCGCAGGGTGGGGAGGGCGAAAGCCTTGATGTCGTCGGGGATGACGTAGTCGCGGCCGGTGAGCCAGGCCCAGGCGCGAGCGGCGGAGAGCAGAGCGGTGGCCCCTCGGGGGGAGACTCCGAGGGCGAGCGAGGGGGAATCACGAGTGGCGCGGCAGATATCGACGACGTAACCCGTGACTTCGGGGGAGACCGAGGTCTTGGCGACGGCGGCACGTGCGGCTTCGAGTTCGGCAGGGCCCGCGACGGCACGGACGCCGGCCGCTTGAAGATCGCGTGGGTCGAAGCCTTCGGCGTGGCGCGTCAGGACGTGGATTTCGTCCTCGCGGCTGGGCAGCGGAAGGTTCAGCTTTAGCAGGAAGCGGTCGAGCTGCGCCTCGGGGAGGGGGTACGTCCCCTCGTACTCGACCGGGTTCTGGGTGGCGGCGACGAGGAACGGCTCCGGGAGGGCGCGGGGCGTTCCGTCGACCGAGACCTGACGTTCTTCCATGGCTTCGAGAAGCGATGCCTGAGTCTTCGGCGGGGTCCTGTTGATCTCGTCCGCGAGAAGCAGGTTGGTGAAGACGGGACCGGGCTGGAAGGAGAACTCGGCGGTGCGCGCGTCGTAGACGAGCGATCCGGTGACGTCGCTGGGCATGAGGTCGGGGGTGAACTGGAGTCGCTTTGTCTCCAGTTCGAGCGTGGACGCCAGCGTGCGCACGAGAAGTGTCTTGGCGACGCCGGGGACGCCTTCGAGTAGTACGTGCCCGCGGCAGAGCAGGGCAATGACCAGTCCGGTGACGGCCGCGTCCTGGCCGACGACTGCCTTGGCGATTTCAAGGCGCAGCGATTCAAGGGCGCTGCGGGCGCTGTCTGCGGAAGGGGCGCTCACGGGGTGCGGTCCTTGTCTGTGGGAGACGGGGCGGGGGACGCGGCGGTCATGCGTCGTTCGAGTTGGTCGAGTTCGTCGGCGAGCTGGATCAGGGCCGTGTCGTCCTGTGGCGGGGCGCCGAAGAGGAGGGCGCGGATGCCCGTGCTGTCCGTGACGGTTGGCTCGTCGCCTTGCGGGGGCCCGGAAACGTGAGAGACGGGATCGGTGGGCGGGGGAGCCACGTCCGCCGGTGTGTGTGCGGCCACTGCCGGAGCGAGGACTTCGGGCAAGTGGGCTTGGGAGAGGGGGACGCCGACGAGAGGAGCCAGACGGGTGCGCGTCGCGGTACGGAGGGCGTCGGCGGCGCGATCGCGCGCACGGGCCCTGCGGTAGAGACGGGCACGGCCTTCGGTTGCCTCGGAGGCGCGTACGGAGACGGGGAGGCGTTCGGGGACGAGCGGGCCGAGACGGCGGGCACGCCACAGGGCGGCGAGTACGGCGGCGATGCCGAGTTGGAGCAGCGCCCACGTCCAGCCGTCGGGCAGGAGGGCGAAGAAGCCACGGTTCTGGTTGTCCGTGGCGGAGGTGTCGGAGGGCGAGGGGAGGTACCAGACGAGATGTTCGCGCGAGCCGAGAAGCTGAAGTGCGAGCGAGGCGTTCCCGTGGTGGCCGAGGCGGTCGTTGTACAGGGGGTCGGGAGCTCCGAGCAGCACGGTGTCCCCGGTGTCCGGGCTTGTGCCACTGTCGCCGTGACCGCGGTCGGTGGGCAGACGCAGCAGGGACGGCAGGCCTTGGTGCAGGTAACAGGCGTCGGCGTGACGGGGAGCGCCGGCGTAGCGGAGGCCGCCGAGGTCCGCGTCTCCCGCCCGTTCGGCGGCGGGGAAATCGCAGTCGGGCGGAGTGGGCTGGATCTCGGCCGGTGCGGCTGCGCGTACGCCGGGTGTGAGTTCCGAGGTCGAGTCTCGTCCCGGAGCGACGAGGACGGTGCGGCCCCCGCGCTCGGTGGCTTCGCGGATCTTGGACCGTTGGTTTTCGCTGAGGCTGTCGGGCTGGGCGACGAGGAGGGTCGTGTCGGGACCGGCCTTGGCGGCCGCCTCGGTGACGGTGGTGGCCACTTCGGTGTCGACGCCTTGCTGGGCGAGGAGTTCGGCAGCGGCTCTGCTGCCGTAGCGGTCGGCGGACCGGGGGTCGAGCACGCCATGGTGGCCCCCGGAGCGCATGGCGGCGAGGATCACGCCTGCCGCGGCGAGTACGGCGGCGGCGATGAGCAGGCCGCGAGCTCGCTTCCACAGTTGGCGGGCTGTGGGGGAGAGGGACGTGGACGCGTCGGGGCTGCTCAACGGCCGCCTCCATGCGCGGAGGCGGGACCGAAGCCCTCGCCGTTGGTGGCCAGGACGTGGGCTTCGGTTCCCGCTCCGGCACCGGCCCCGGCCCCAGCGAGGCGGGGCTTCGCCCGCTGGAGTGCGGTGTCCAGGTCACGCATGCGGGTGTACGCCGGTGCGTCGGCCGGCCGCCCCGCGTATGTGACTTCGTCGAAGTCGTGCGCGGCGGAGCGTAGGGCGGGTGCGTGGTCGGGCAGTTCACGGCCCGCTTCGGTGGCGGCCTCGTCGGCGGTCCGGCCCGGGCCGGGGTCCAGCAGCGCACGTTCTTCGAGGGAGCGGACGATGGCGCGCATCCGTTCCTGGAGGGCTTCGCTCCAACGGGCGGCCGAGGCGTGTGCTTCCGCGGCGGCGCGGTGGTCGGCGGCGCTGCGGGGTCCGTCGCGGAAGAGCGCGCTGTCCTGGGAGGAGGACGTCGGGCGGAATGTGCCCAGCCGGAGCCGCAGCACCACGACCAGCAGCACGAGCACCAGTACCAGGACCGCGAGGCCGACCCAGCCGCCCGGGGTCGCGCCTGCCGCGGCGGACAGCAGGTTGTTCACACGCTCCCAGACCCAGTCGAAGAGCTGCTGGAGCAGGCTCGGGTCGTTCTCGTGGTATCGCGCTTTGGACAGCTCGCGTTCCGCCGCTTCCCGGGCGGGAACGCGGGGGACGGTCACCGGCGGACCGCCGTCGTCCGCCGCGGAGGACGACGGCTGCCGGGTGAGAACCGGGAGCAGAGCCGCTGTTGCCAGACCCCCCGTCATGGCGTCAGCTTCCGGGCGTGGGGTGGTCGGTCCGCATGCCGCCGTCGCCGTATCCGGGTACGCCTGCGGCCCGTGCGAGTTCGAGGTCGAGGGCCTCGCGGCGGATGCGCTGGTCGAGATAGAGGAGCGCGGTGACTCCGGCGCTGATGGGGAGGGTGATCGTGGAGGAGACCACTGCTCCGATGCCCGTGATGATGAGGAACGTCCAGCCGGTGGGGGGCGCCGTTCCTGTGAAGGCGGAGGTGCCCTCGCCTCCCGCGAGCATGCCGATGAACGTGGTCGGCATCTGGATGATCGAGGAGACGATGAAGACCAGGATGTAGGCGAGCAGTTGGATGCCGAAGATGCGCCACCAACTGCCTCTTACGAGCTTGCCGGAGCGGCGCATCGAGGTGAGGACGCCCTGCTTCTCCAGCATCAGCGCGGGCGGGGAGAGGCTGAAGCGGACCCAGACCCAGACGGCTCCCGCCAGCCCGATCACGAGGCCGATGAGCAGGAGGGCCACACCGGGGCCGTCGGCGCCGGCGGTGAGAAGGGCGAAGCCGGGTACGGCGCCCGCGAGTATGACGAGACTGACCATCAGCGGGACCAGGACGAGGAGGCCGAGCAGGCGCAGCAACTGAGGGCGGGCGTCCCGCCATGCCTCGCCGGTCGAGACGCCCCGGCCGAGGACGGCGCGGCTGACCACGACCGTCAGCATGGCCGTGGCGATCACGGAGCCGAGTATGCCGACGACGGCGGCGACGGCGGAGCTGCCGAGGGTTCCGCTGGTGGCGCTCAGGATCTCGTCGGAAGTGGGGTTGGGGTCGTTCGCCAGGGCTTCCAGGTCGCTGGAGCCCTGGAGCCAGAGTCCGCTGACGACGGTGGCCACGACCTGGGTGACGATGGCGACCGCGAGGGAGATCCCCAGCACGGTGCGCCAGTGGGCGCGCATAGTGGTGACCGCGCCGTCGAGGATCTCGCCCACACCGAGGGGGCGCAGCGGGATGACGCCGGGCTTGGCAGCGGGGGCCTGGTGCCAGGTGGCGTTCCAGTTGCCCCAGCCGGGCTGTCCAGGCGGTGGCGGGGGTGGAGCGGCGCCCCAGCCCTGTCCCTGCGCCGGGGGCGGCTGCTGTGCCGACCAGTTGCGCGGTTGCTGGTCCGAGGGAGTCTGCGGAGACGTGCTCCCGGACGCCCCCGACCCGTTTTCTTCGGAGGGTCGGTCGGCCGGGGAGGATCCGGGCGAGGCCCAGCCCGGAGAGTCGTTCACGTGTGGTCACCTCGGAGTGTCGGTCGCTCCATCGCCTGGTTGGCAGCCATCGTGCCACGGCCCGATGTTGCCCGGGCCGGGCCCCGGGGCGTTCCTTTGCCTTCTGGTGATGGTGCGGGTGGGGGCAGACTGTGCGGATGGCTGATCAGTTTGTTCCGGTGTTGCGGTGGGAGGAACGTCCGGAGGGGCCGGTTCTGGTGCTTCTTGACCAGACACGGCTGCCCGTCGAGGAAGTTGAGCTGGTGTGTACGGATGTACCCGCTCTGGTGGCGGCAATCCGTGCCCTCTCCGTACGCGGTGCCCCGTTGCTGGGTATCGCGGGTGCTTACGGCGTCGCGCTCGCCGCCGCGCGGGGGTTCGATGTCGCGGACGCGGCGGAGCAGTTGGCGCACGCGCGGCCGACGGCGGTCAATCTCGCGTACGGGGTGCGCCGGGCGGAGGCGGCGTACCGGCTCGCGCTCGACGCGGGGACGGGCGACGCGAGCGCTGCCGCGGCGGCGCTGACCGAGGCGCGGCTCGTGCACCGGGAGGACGCCGAGGCGAGTGCGCGGATGTCCGAGCTGGGGCGGGAGCTGCTGGACGAGCTGCTGCCGGGCGGTCGGCTGCGGATCCTCACGCACTGCAACACGGGTGCGCTGGTGTCCGGTGGCCAGGGCACGGCCCTCGGGGTCGTACGAGCCGTGCACCAGGCGGGCGAGCTGCGTCGGCTCTGGGTGGACGAGACCCGTCCGCTGCTCCAGGGGGCGAGGCTGACGGCGTACGAGGCGGCACGTGACGGCATGGCGTACAGCCTGCTGGCGGACAACGCTGCGGGGTCGCTGTTCGCGGCGGGCGAGGTGGATGCCGTACTGATCGGCGCGGACAGGATCGCGGCGGACGGGTCGGTGGCCAACAAGGTGGGCAGCTACCCGCTGGCGGTGCTGGCGCGCCATCACCGGGTGCCGTTCATCGTGGTGGCGCCGGTGACGACGGTGGACATGTCCACGGAGAGCGGGGCGGAGATCGAGGTCGAGCAGCGGCCGGGGTTCGAGGTGACGGAGATCGCGTCGCCGTACCACTCCGACACGAGGGGAGAGGCGGGTGCGGGCCTGACGGAGCAGTCCGGCGCCGGGATACCCATAGCGCCGGTGGGCGCCCAGGCGTACAACCCCGCCTTTGACATCACCCCGGCTGAGCTGGTTACGGCGATCGTTACGGAGCGTGGCGTGATCTCACCGGTGACCAGGGAAAACGTCAGTGGGCTGTGTTCCACGTCACGAAAGGGAACGTCACGATCAGGCGATGGGATGATGAACCCATGAAGGGACGCGTCCTCGTCGTCGACGACGACACCGCACTGGCAGAGATGCTTGGCATCGTGCTGCGCGGCGAAGGCTTTGAACCGTCGTTCGTGTCGGACGGTGACAAGGCGCTTGCCGCTTTCCGCGAGACCAAGCCGGACCTTGTGCTGCTCGACCTGATGCTGCCCGGCAGGGACGGCATCGAGGTGTGCAGGCTGATCCGGGCCGAGTCGGGGGTGCCGGTGGTCATGCTGACCGCCAAGAGCGACACCGTCGACGTGGTGGTCGGTCTCGAATCCGGTGCGGATGACTACATCGTGAAGCCGTTCAAGCCCAAGGAGCTGGTAGCAAGGATCAGGGCACGGCTGCGGCGGTCCGAGGAGCCCGCGCCGGAGCAGCTCGCTATCGGGGACCTGGTGATCGATGTCGCCGGGCACTCGGTGAAGCGGAACGGGCAGTCCATCGCGCTGACGCCTCTGGAGTTCGATCTCCTGGTGGCGCTGGCCCGTAAGCCATGGCAGGTCTTCACCCGTGAGGTGCTGCTGGAGCAGGTGTGGGGTTACCGGCACGCGGCGGACACGCGCCTGGTGAACGTGCATGTGCAGCGGTTGCGCTCGAAGGTCGAGAAGGATCCGGAGCGGCCGGAGATCGTGGTGACCGTGCGTGGCGTGGGATACAAGGCCGGGCCCAGCTGACATGTCCCGGAACGGCTCTGCTCCGCACCCTACGGGTGGGGGCGGAGCCGGGGACCGTGAGTCCGAAATGTCTAAATTCGGGCGTTTGTGGCGCAGTGGCGCGCTCTTCTCGGAGGGGCTGCTTCCCGAGGGGGCGACCGGCCCGCGGGCGCACCCGATGGTGCGGATCTTCGTCCGCTGGGTGCGCCGTCCGCTGCTGCCCGTCTTGCGGCTGTGGCGGCGCAACATCCAGTTGCGGGTGGTCGCCGCCACGCTGCTGATGTCGCTCGGCGTGGTGCTGCTCCTGGGGCTCGTGGTGATCGGCCAGGTGCGTAACGGACTGCTCGACGCCAAGGAGAAGACCGCGCAGAGCCAGGCCGCGGGCGGCTTCGCGGCCGCGCAGGAGATGGCCGACAGCTCGGGGAGCGGCCGCGGTGGCGAGGGCGGCGGAAGCTCGCGCGCCAGCGGCGGCAGGAGTACGCAGAACACCGGCACCTGGCTGAACAACCTGGTGGAACAGCTCGCCAGCGGTGGACAGGGCGTCTACTCGGTCGTGGCGCTCGGCTCCGACAACAACGAGGCGCCCTTCCTGGGCACCGGAAGCACGAGCACCAGGGGGCCCCGCTCCTCCGGCGACATCCGTCCAGAGGAGAGCGTCCCCGCCGATCTGCGCAAGGCCCTCGACGAGCAGCCGGGCACGCACCAGCGCTATGCGAAGGTCTACCGCATCAACGGCGACAGCGACGCCGCGCTCATCGTCGGCAAGCGCCTCAACGACGCCAGCGGCAATCCGTACCAGCTCTACTACGTCTTCCCGTTCAGCCAGGAGGAGGAGTCCCTCAGCCTGGTCAAGGGCACGCTGGCGACCGCGGGGGTCTTCGTCGTCGTCCTGCTCGGAGCCATCGCGTGGCTCGTGGTGCGGCAGGTCGTCACGCCCGTACGGATGGCCGCCGGGATCTCGGAGCGGCTGGCCGCGGGCAGGCTCCAGGAGCGGATGAAGGTCACGGGCGAGGACGACATCGCCCGCCTCGGCGAGTCCTTCAACAAGATGGCGCAGAACCTTCAGGTGAAGATCCAGCAGTTGGAGGCGCTGTCACGGATGCAGCGGCGTTTCGTCTCGGACGTCTCGCACGAGCTGCGTACGCCGCTGACGACGGTACGTATGGCGGCCGACGTGATCCACGAGGCGCGGGAGGACTTCGATCCGGCGACCGCGCGCTCGGCCGAGCTGCTGCTCGGTCAACTGGACCGATTCGAATCGCTGCTCGCCGATCTGCTGGAGATCAGCCGTTTTGACGCGGGAGCGGCCAATCTGGAGGCCGATCCGATCGACCTGCGCAACGTCGTCAGCCTCGTCGTCGAAGGATGCGAGCCGCTGGCCGAGCGCAAGGGCAGCCGGATTCTGGTGCGGGGCGACGAACGCCCCGTGATCGCGGAGGCCGACGGCCGCCGCATCGGACGCGTGCTGCGCAACCTCGTGGACAACGCGATCGAGCACGGCGAGGGCCGCGACGTGGTGATCCGCCTGGCCTCCGGGGGCGGCGCGGTCGCGGTCGCGGTCCGCGACTACGGGGTCGGGCTGAAGCGGAACGAGGTCAACCGCGTCTTCAACCGCTTCTGGCGCGCCGACCCGGCCCGCGCCCGTACGACCGGGGGCACGGGGCTCGGCCTCTCCATCGCCGTCGAGGACGCACGGCTGCACGGCGGCTGGCTCCAGGCGTGGGGCGAGCCGGGCGGCGGCTCCCAGTTCCGGCTGACGCTGCCGTGTGCGGCCGGGGACACGCTGCGCGGCTCCCCGATACCGCTGGAACCGGCCGACTCGCGCCGCAAGCGGGGCCTGGACAGCGGCGTCCCCCCGCAGTCCCGCATGAGCGACGACGCGAACCCCTCCGCGAACCCGCCCGCGCCCAGGCCCGCGCTGCCACCCGGCCGGACGGAGCCGCGGCGGGCGCCGAGGCCGTCGGCTCCGGCCGAGCCGACGGCCCTCGTCGGCGCCAGAGAGGCCAGAGAGGCGCGGGACGGCAGAGGTGCCGGAGACATCACGGGCACCGGCGACGGTGGTGGAGACGGCGACAGCGGTGGCGGGAAGCGGAACGGGCCGGGAACGCGCGCCACGACGCGCGGGGACACGCGAGAGGAGGGAAGGGATGAGAGCTGAGCACCGACACGGTCACCCCAGCGCCCCCAGCGGCTCCCGCCGCCCTTCTGCCACCCGCCCCCGCTCGCGCGCCGTCGGCGTGCTCCTGGTGGTCTGTGCCGTGCTGCTGTCCGGATGCGCGTCGATGCCGGACGAGGGCAAGGTCGACCGGGTGGACTCCTCCCACCGGGCCGAACCCGATTCCCAGGTCCGCGTCTTCGGCGTCAGCCCGCAGAAGGGCGAGGAGCCGCAGCAGATCGTGCGCGGCTTCCTGGAGGCGACGACGAGCGACGAGGCCACGTTCACCACGGCCAAGGAGTACCTGACCAAGGGCCTGGCGCGTAGCTGGGATCCGTTCGCCCGTACGACCGTGCTCTCGGACGGGCCGAGCCCCGGCAGGGCACACCGCACGGCCGGAGAGCGGGGCTACACCGTCGAGGTGTCCGGTTCCCGCATGGCCGTCGTCGACGGCAAGCACGCGTACTCACCGGACAAGGGCGACTACACCAAGGGCTTCCACCTCTCCAAGGTCAAGGGCGAGTGGCGGATCGACCGCATGCCGAGCGGGCTGGTCCTCGGCGAGTCCGACTTCCAGCGCATCTACCGCCCCATCAACACGTACTACTACGCCCTCCTGGGCCCCGACTCCGAGTCGGTGGCCGGGGGCAAGGACGTGCTGGTCGCGGACTCCATCTATCTGCGGCGCAGAATCGATCCGGTGACCGAGACGGTCGCCGCCCTGCTGGCGGGGCCGACCGACTGGATCGACCCCGTGGTCACGTCCTCCTTCCCCAGGGGCGCGAAGCTGGCGCGCGGACAGCACCTGTCCCTGGACGACTCCGGCGCACTGTCCGTACACCTCAACGCGCGGGGGGCGCGCGCCGACCGCGCGCAGTGCTCCCGGATGGCGGCCCAGGTGCTCCATACCGTCCAGGGCCAGGCGTCGGCGAAGGTCAGCAAGGTCGAGCTGGCGGGGCCCGACGGCGAGGGGCTGTGCGAGCAGACGCGCGAGCAGGCCGAGATCTACGAGCCCGGCAGGCTCAACGGGCGCGCGGCACGCCAGTACTTCATCGACGACAAGCACCGCGTCGCCGCGTTCGCCGGGAACAGCGAGAAGCCCAAGCCCGTCGAGGGCGCCCTTGGCCAGGGCAAGGTCGAGATGGGCTCCGTCGCCGTCAGCCGCTCCGAGCGCGAGGGCGCGGCCGTCACGCGCGGACGGCGCTCGCTGTACGTCGCCTCGCTGGCCCAGGGCAGTGACCTGGGCGAACCCGTGCTGACGAGCAAGGCTAAGAGCGAGGGGGACAGGCTCACGGCGCCCAGCTGGGACGGCCTCGGGGACCTGTGGGTGGCCGACCGCGACCCGGACAGCCCTCGGCTGCTGCGGCTGCGCGGCGGTACGGAGACGCCCGAGGAGGTCACGGTCCCCGGGCTGCGCAAGGGGCAGCGGATCGAGTCCCTGCGCATCGCGTCCGACGGCGTGCGGATCGCTCTGCGGGTCCAGGAGCCGAACGGACGAAGGACGCTCCAGCTGGGCCGTGTCGAGCGCTCGGGAACGGTCGAGAAGCCCGAGGTGACCGTCGCCGAACTGCGCCCCGTCGCCCCGCAGATGGAGGACGTCGTCGCCGCTTCCTGGGCGGGCGGCAGCCGGCTCGTGGTCGTGGGGCGTGAGTCGGGAAGCGTGCAGCAGCTCCAGTACATGGAGACGGACGGCTCGGTCTCCAACCAGCCGACGCTGCCCGGTATCAACGACGTGACGGGCGTGGCCGCCTCGGAGGACGAGGACAAGCCGCTGCTCGCCGACTCGGAGGACGGCATCGTGCGGCTGCCTCCCGACGCCAACTGGAAGACGCTGACGGGCAGCGGGTCGGAACCGGTCTACCCGGGATAGGCCACCGCCCGCTCCCGGACGGGCCACCACTTCCACGTCTCGCCGCTGGTCCCGTCGACGCTTCGTCCACCTGCGGTTTTGCCTCGGCTCCCCCTCCCGTCCCTGAGTTATCCACAGGGGTGGTGGCGGGCGAGCAACGCTGACACAGTGGTGGTCATGCGGGAGTTGTGGCAGGAACTCCAGCAGGAACTCACCGGGCTGGTGCTGCCCGCGGACTGCGCAGGTTGCGGATCGCCGCGGGCACGGGGCCAGCTTTGCCGGGAGTGCAGCAGCGCGCTGACATGCGCGGTGCCGCGACGGGTGTGGCCGTCGCAGGTGCCGTCAGGATTGCCCGCGGTCTACGGAGCTGTGCCGTACGCCGATGAGGCACGGGCCGTGCTGCTCGCTCACAAGGAACGTGGGGCGCTGCGGCTGGCTGCGCCGCTCGGGGCCGTGCTGGCCGGAGCGGTGCGTATGGCGGTCGCCGTTGCCGGGGCCACGCCCCCGGCAACGCCACACGTCCCCCGCGGACCGGTCAGTCTCGTGCCCGTTCCCTCGGCGCGCCGCGCCGTCGCGGGGCGCGGGCACGATCCGGTGCGGCGGATGGCGGTGATCGCGGCACGGGAGCTGCGGCGGAGCGGAGTGCCCGCGCGGGTGCTGACGGTGCTGCGGCAGCGGCGCGCGGTCGCGGACCAGGCGGGGCTGACGGCCGAGCAGCGGCTGGCGAATCTTAACGGCGCGCTGGAGTCCGCGCCCGGCAGTGCGAGGTTCCTTGAGGAGGGGGAAACGGTGCTGGTGGACGACCTGATGACGACGGGAGCCTCCCTTGTGGAGGCGGCCAGGGCGATATCGGTGGAGGCTGGAGGTGTGGCCGGAGCCGCGGTGGTCGCGTGGCGTCCGTGAGCCGGTACGCATGGTGTGGGAGGTGGCTGGGAATGCGGTACGGAACTAGCAGAGACCCGGCATCGTTGCAGGTAATAGATGCCAAAAAGTCCCTGAACGGAGGTACGTGCCAGTAGGGGGTGCCGACCATCCCCCAGTGGAGGTACGTTCGGATTGGGGTGACGATCTTCCCTTCGGGGGAGAAGGAGGTGACAGTCGCAAGCCGACGTTTTCCGGAGGTCAAGCGGCAGGAAGCCGACCTCTGGTGTCAGTGCACAAAGGATGCGCTCCGCGCGTCGAGGCGTGGGCCGTCCGGGAACGGAGTTCTGCGTGGACATCGTCGTCAAGGGCCGTAAGACCGAGGTGCCCGACCGGTTCCGCAAGCACGTGGCCGAGAAGCTGGAGAAAATCCAGAAGCTCGACGGAAAGGTGATCAGCCTGGATGTCGAGGTGTCGAAGGAGCACAATCCCCGGCAGGCCGACCGTTCCGACAGGGTGGAGATCACCCTGCGAAGCCGAGGGCCGGTCATTCGTGCGGAGGCAGCGGCCTCCGATCCCTACGCGGCGCTGGACCTGGCGACCGGGAAGCTGGAAGCGCGGCTGCGGAAGCAGCACGACAAGCGCTGCGTGAAGCGCAAGGGAAACCGAGCACCGATGAGTGTGGCGGAGGCGACCGCGCCCCTTGCGGCGGAACTCAATGGCCAGCTCGACGCGGCGGTGTCCGCCGCGCCCGAGGGCGGCGGTCAGGCCGTGATCACCAAGGTCGGGCCGCTGGACGTGCAGGGAGAGGGCCCGCTGGTGGTCCGCGAGAAGACGCACGCCGCCGCCCCGATGACGCTTGACCAGGCGCTTTACGAGATGGAGCTGGTCGGGCACGACTTCTATTTGTTCGTTGACGCCGAGACCAAGCAGCCGAGTGTCGTCTACCGGCGGCACGGTTACGACTACGGGGTGATCCACCTGGAGCCCGATCCCTTCGTCGAAGAGCCACCTCCGGGCGCCGGTGGCGCTCTTGGCGGCTGACCGTCCCCAACTGCCCCACACCTGAGTGAGCGGCGCCCCCGGCCGGGTCGAGAGCCCAGTTGGGGGCGCGGGCATGGAATTATGTCCCCACACGCCAACCCGCTCTGTGCGCAATGAGGTTGGTGCGGCATAGCCTTGCAGGGGGAGGAACCATGGTGGACAGCTTCGGGCCAGCGATGCCCATGCCCCACGCACACTCGGGCCCGTCGGACGAGGATCTGCGCGCGAGGGAACTGCGCAAGGAGCCCATTCGCGTCCTGGTCGTGGACGATCATGAGCTTTTCCGTCGCGGGCTGGAGATCGTTCTCGCCCAGGAGGAGGACATCCAGGTCATCGGCGAGGCGGGGGACGGAGCCGAGGCCGTGGACAAGGCCGCCGATCTGTTGCCCGACATCGTGCTGATGGACGTGCGGATGCCCAGGCGCGGCGGCATCGAGGCGTGCACCTCGATCAAGGAGGTGGCCCCCAGCGCGAAGATCATCATGTTGACGATCAGCGACGAGGAGGCCGATCTCTACGACGCGATCAAGGCCGGGGCGACCGGCTACCTCCTCAAGGAGATCTCCACCGACGAGGTGTCCGCGGCGATCAGAGCCGTGGCCGACGGCCAGTCCCAGATCAGTCCGTCGATGGCGGCGAAGCTGCTCACCGAGTTCAAGTCGATGATCCAGCGCACCGACGAGAGCAAGCTGGTCCCCGCCCCCAAGCTGACGGACCGCGAGCTGGAGGTCCTCAAGCTGGTGGCCACCGGGATGAACAACCGGGACATCGCCAAAGAGCTGTTCATCAGCGAGAACACCGTCAAGAACCACGTGCGCAACATCCTGGAGAAGCTCCAGCTCCACTCCCGCATGGAGGCCGTCGTCTACGCGATGCGGGAGAAGATCCTCGAAATCCGCTGAGCCCGGCGGCAGGAGCCCCCGGGCGACGGTGACCGGGCGCCGGGCCGGACCGGGGCCGGGAGGGCCGGTTACGCGGAGGCGGCCAGCGCCGAGAGCAGCTCGGCGCGGAGGACCGGATCGTCGCACCGATCGACGCGCACCTCCTCGCACCCCACCCACTCCGCCGCCTCCCACAGGGCCTGGGCCATCGGCGCGACCGCCTTGGGCCCCGCCATCGACACCTGCCGCGCCACCAGCACAGCGCCCTCGCGCCCAGGGTCCACGCGTCCCGCCAGCTTGCCGCCCGTGAGCAGCGGCATCGCGAAATAGCCGTGCACCCGCTTCGGCCGCGGCACATACGCCTCCAGCCGGTGGGTGAAGCCGAAGATGCGCTGGGTGCGCGGCCGGTCCCAGATGAGGGAGTCGAAGGGGGACAGCAGCGTTGTACGGTGCCGTCCGCGTGGCACCGACTCCAGAGCTGCCGGGTCCGCCCAGGCCGCGGCGGCCCCGCCCTTGTCCTTGCCCCACCCCTCCACGTCGACCGGCACAAGACCCGTGTCCGGCAGGACTTCGTCCACCTGCTCGGCCTTCAGCCGGTGGTAGTCGGCGAGATCGGCGCGGGTCGCCACGCCCATGGCGGCGCCCGCCTGCGTGACGAGGCGGCGGACGCACTCGCGGTCGTCGATGTCGTCGTGGAGGAGGGCGTCCGGGATGGCGCGCTCCGCCAGGTCGTAGACCCGCTTCCAGCCGCGACGCTCCGTGCACACGACCTCACCGGTGTCGAGCAGCCACTCCACCGCGATCTTGGTCTCGGACCAGTCCCACCACTCCCCGCCGTTGCGTCCCCCGCCCAGCTCGGCGGTGGTCAGCGGGCCCTCGGCCTTCAGCCGGTCGCGAACGAGCGCCGTGGAGCCCTCGCGGTCCTCCATCCGGTGCCAGCGGTGCCCCCGCGCGAGGAAGGCCCGGCGCCGGAAGGCGAAGTGCGGCCACTCCTCGACGGGGAGGACGCAGGCCGCGTGCGACCAGTACTCGAAGCTGTGGCCCCCCGACCAGTAAGCGGACTCCACCGCGTCCCTGCCGACGGCGCCGAGACGGGCGTACGGCACCAGCTCGTGCGAGCGGGCCAGCACCGAGATCGTGTCCAGTTGCACGGCGCCGAGGGCACGCAGCACGCCGCGCACTCCCGCACGGCGGTCCGGCGCTCCCAGGAAGCCCTGCGCGCGCAGCGCGATCCGACGGGCCTCATCGGCGGAGAGGGAGATCCTGGCAACCGGGGTGTTCGTCGCGCTCGACGTCTCGCTGCTCGTCATGCGGCTCACCATAAGTGCCGCCACCGACAATCCACTTGGACCCGGTCACCGTCGTCCCGTCGTCCCGGCTACCCCGTCGCCCCGGCCACCCCGGCAGCGTCGGCGCCGTCATCCCGTCGCCGACCCCGCCCTCGCCGCCGGGAGGTAGGGCGTCCGCAGCGGGCGCCCCCAGTCCGTGGGCAGGAGCGCGGCGACGCGCGCGTCCCTGCGCGTACCCCGGTGCGCTATGCGCGCCCGCTGCACCCCCTCCAGCACGAAGCCCAGCCGCAGCGCCACCGCCAGGGACCCCTCGTTCCCCACCTGCGCGACCCATTCGAGCCGCTCCACGCCCAGCCCCGCGAAGGCCCAGTCGATCACCGCGCGGGCCGCCTCCATGGTGTAGCCCTTGCCGCGCTGCTCCCGCGCGGTCCAGAAGCCCAGCTCGGCCTGGCGGTCGGGAGTGCGCAGCAGACCGAGCCGCACCAGGCCCATGGAGCCGACGAAGGCGCCGTCCCTGGTGAAGACGCCGAAGTTGTACATGGTGTCCGACTGCCATCCGTCAGGGCTGACGCCGAGCACGAATTCCTCGGCGTGCTCGCGCTCGTACGGCACGGGCACCGGGATCCAGCGGGGTATCTCGGGGTCCTGGCAGGCCGCCCGTACCGCTTCCACATCGCGCTCGTCGAGGGGACGCAGCAGCAGGCGCTCGGTGCTGAGGGTGATCGGTTCCATTCTCCGATTGTGCGCCGCCCCTGCCAGCGCGTCCCGCGTCTCCCGGCACCTTCCGGGACTCCGGCACGTTAGGGGTACAGGGGCCGTCGCCCCTCGCATACGATGGCCGGTGCGGCGGGGACCGTATCGCCGTGCCCGCGCACTGACCGTGCCAGGCCCGACCGGCAAGGAGCCACCCTAAGTGTCCGTCTTCGGCAAGCTCATGCGCGCAGGTGAAGGGAAGATCCTGCGCAAGCTGGACCGCGTCGCGCGGCAGGTGAATTCCATCGAAGAGGACTTCGTGGACCTGTCGGACGCCGAGCTCCGGGCTCTCACGGACGAGTACAGGGAGAGGTACGCCGACGGCGAGAGCCTCGACGACCTGATGCCGGAAGCGTTCGCGACGGTTCGCGAGGCTGCCAAGCGTGTGCTCGGGCAGCGTCACTACAACGTGCAGGTCATGGGGGGCGCGGCCCTCCACCTTGGCTACGTGGCGGAGATGAAGACCGGTGAGGGCAAGACCCTCGTCGGCACGCTGCCCGCCTACCTGAACGCGATCTCCGGTGACGGTGTGCACATCATCACCGTCAACGACTACCTGGCGCAGCGCGACTCCGAGTGGATGGGCCGCGTGCACCAGTTCCTCGGCCTGACCGTCGGGTGCATCGTCGCGAACATGACGCCCCAGCAGCGCCGTGAGCAGTACAACTGCGACATCACCTATGGCACGAACAACGAGTTCGGCTTTGACTACCTCCGTGACAACATGGCGTGGTCGAAGGACGAGCTGGTCCAGCGTGGCCACAACTTCGCGATCGTCGACGAGGTGGACTCCATCCTCATCGACGAGGCGCGTACGCCGCTGATCATCTCCGGTCCGGCCGATCAGGCCACCAAGTGGTACAGCGACTTCGCCAAGCTCGTGAAGCGGCTGGAGAAGGGCGAGGCGGGCGATCCGCGCACGCAGAAGCCCGAGACCGGTGACTACGAGATCGACGAGAAGAAGCGCACCGTCGCCATCCACGAGGCCGGTGTCGCCAAGGTCGAGGACTGGCTGGGCATCGACAACCTCTACGAGTCGGTGAACACGCCCCTCGTCGGCTATCTCAACAACGCGATCAAGGCCAAGGAGCTGTACAAGAACGACAAGGACTACGTCGTCATGGACGGCGAAGTCATGATCGTCGATGAGCACACCGGCCGTATCCTCGCTGGCCGCCGCTACAACGAGGGCATGCACCAGGCCATCGAGGCGAAGGAGGGGGTGGACATCAAGGACGAGAACCAGACGCTCGCCACGATCACCCTCCAGAACTTCTTCCGGCTCTACGACAAGCTCTCCGGCATGACCGGTACGGCCATGACCGAGGCGGCCGAGTTCCACCAGATCTACAAGCTGGGCGTCGTCCCGATCCCCACGCACCGCCCCCTCGCGCGGCTGGACCAGGCGGACCTGATCTACCGCACCGAGGTCTCGAAGTTCGACGCGGTCGTCGACGACATCGCGGAGAAGTACGAGAAGGGCCAGCCGGTGCTGGTCGGCACCACCTCGGTCGAGAAGTCCGAGTACCTCTCCAAGCAGCTCAACAAGCGCGGCGTGCGCCACGAGGTCCTGAACGCGAAGAACCACGAGCGCGAGGCCGTGATCGTCGCCGAGGCGGGCCGCAAGGGCTCGGTCACCGTCGCCACGAACATGGCGGGCCGCGGTACGGACATCAAGCTCGGCGGCAACGCCGACGACATCGCGGAGAAGGAACTGCGCGCCCAGGGCCTCGATCCCGTGGAGGACGCCGAGGCGTGGGCGGCGGCGCTGCCCGCCGCGAGGGAGAAGGCGGAGAAGGCGGTCGAGACGGAGTTCAAGGAGGTCAAGGACCTCGGCGGGCTCTATGTGCTCGGCACCGAGCGGCACGAGTCGCGCCGTATCGACAACCAGCTCCGCGGCCGTTCAGGGCGTCAGGGAGACCCGGGCGAGTCCCGCTTCTACCTCTCGCTGGGCGATGACCTGATGCGGCTGTTCAAGGCTCAGATGGTCGAGCGCGTGATGTCGATGGCGAACGTCCCCGACGATGTCCCGATCGAGAACAAGATGGTCACCCGCGCCATCGCCTCCGCGCAGTCGCAGGTCGAGCAGCAGAACTTCGAGATCCGCAAGAACGTCCTCAAGTACGACGAGGTCCTCAACCGTCAGCGCGAGGTCATCTACGGCGAGCGCCGCCGTGTCCTGGAGGGCGAGGACCTGCACGAGCAGGTGCGCCACTTCATGGACGACACGATCGAGGCGTACGTAGAGGCGGAGACCGTCGAGGGCTTCGCCGAGGAGTGGGACCTGGACCGGCTGTGGGGCGCGTTCAAGCAGCTCTACCCGGTGAAGGTCACGGTGGAGGAGCTGGAGGAGGCAGCGGGCGACCGCGAGGGCATCACAGCGGACTTCATCGTCGAGTCCATCAAGGACGACATCCACCAGCAGTACGACGCCCGCGAGGAAGAGCTGGGCTCCGAGATCATGCGCGAGCTGGAGCGGCGCGTGGTCCTGTCCGTCCTCGACCGCAAGTGGCGTGAGCACCTCTACGAGATGGACTATCTCCAGGAGGGCATCGGCCTGCGCGCGATGGCCCAGAAGGACCCGCTGGTCGAGTACCAGCGGGAGGGCTACGACATGTTCCAGGCCATGATGGACGGTATCAAGGAGGAGTCGGTCGGCTATCTGTTCAACCTGGAGGTCCAGGTCGAGCAGCAGGTCGAAGAGGTTCCCGTCGAGGACAAGAAGCCCGCGCAGGCGAAGGCGTCGCTGGAGAAGGAGCCGCAGGACGCGGTCCCCGCCACGGCCGGGTCCGGCGGGTCCGGCGGCGGGTCCGGGGCCCCCGCGATCCGCGCCAAGGGCCTCGACGCGCCGCAGCGTCCCGACCGTCTGCACTTCTCCGCGCCGACAGCCGAGGGCGGTGTCGTCGAGGGTGAGATGGAGACCCCCGGCACCCCGGTCCGCTCCGAGGCGGACGGCATGACCCGTGCGGAGCGGCGCAAGGCGCAGAAGGGCAAGCGCCGCAAGAAGTGACGGTGAGACGGTGAGGTGACGGCCGTCTGCCGCTCGTCACCCGCCGCCTGACGACGTTCCGGACCCGGCCCCGGCATCCCCGTGAGGGGTGCCGGGGCCAGGTCGTGTGCGGGGCCGCCCTCGCGGAGTGCGGGCGCGGGCGCGGGCGCGGGTCAGGCGTGCGCCGGGGCGGGGAGGGGGCGCCTCCGGGGCGGGGGCGGTGCGGTGCGGCTCGTACGGGCCGGGCCCGCGTGGGGGCCGGGGCCCGTGCCGCCGGGGCTTCGTGAGGGGGCGCCGTCGAGGCCGTCGAGCGCGAGCGCGGCACAGCGCCAGCGCGGCCCGTCGCCGTCGCCCTCCTCGTCCGCCTCCAGCCGGAAAGCCAGCGCGCGCAGGCGCCCGCCCGATGTGATCCGCGCGAACGCCTCGATCACCCCCGCACGCGGCTGCTGCCTGTCCACCTCCGCCACCACGGGGGCACCGGAGCCGACGCCGCGCGGCCTGAGCGGCGCCCGCGGGGCGAGCCGCGCCAGCTCCTCGAAGACCGGGCCCTGGACGTGCCCGAGCAGCGTGTGGACGGGGCGCTGTCCGCTGAGGACGAGCAGCAGCCGCTGCGCGAACCAGTGGTGCGGCTGCTGGGCGCGGCCGTGCTGTGCGGCGGC
>NZ_BAAGSO010000037.1:0-14738 GCF_054782395.1 Streptomyces daliensis
CCCAAGGCGAGCGTGCGCCAGCACGCCCAGACAGGCCGGACAGGCCCGCTCAGGGGCGCCCGGCCACCGGCAGAAGCACCCGCCTCGGTCAGCGCTCAAAGGCGCCCCGCCCCAAGGCGAGCGTGCGCCAGCACGCCCAGACAGGCCGGACAGGCCCGCTCAGGAGCGCCCGGCCACCGGCAGAAGCGCCCGGTCCCGGTCAGCGGCCAGGGGCTCCCCGCCCCAAGGCCGGCGCGCGCCGAGGGGCCGACCGTGGCCGGAGGCGTAAGGCGTCACGTGCGGCCCGGCCCTCCGCTGCCGAAGCCGCCGCTGCTGCCCTCGCTCCACTTGGGCGCCTCGTCGTCCTCGGCGGGCCTGCTGCCCGTGTTGCCGTACTCCTTCAGCTCGTGCGGGAGCAGCCGACCGCCGTCGCGGGGGATCTCGTCGGGCTCGCGGCGCCCGCTCTCGTAGACCACCGGCTCGTCGGGGTGGGGCGGAACGGGGCCCGAGGGGCGGGAGTCGCCCCGGCTGCGCAGCCTGATCCCGTACGCCACCGCCAGGATCAGCGCGACGACGACCACGAGACCGACGGCGAAGGGCGCGATGCCGACGAGCAGGTCCCGGGCGACGGCGAGCTGGACATACGACGTATTCATGGGTCCCGAGTGCCCACTGTCGGACACTTATGCGCGCCACCCTTCCCCGCCCCTCCAATGGCCCCCTCCGAGGGGCCGCGACGCGCGCGAACCCGGACGCGCCGTCAGGACGTACCGCCGCCCCCGAAGACCGTCCGCAGCTCGGCGAGGTTCTCCTGGGTGACCTTCCAGAGCGCGTCCTGGCGCTCGCGGACGTCGGCGACGGCGGCGGCATGCTCCGAAAGCAGAGCGGTGCCCCGCTCCGAGAGCACCGCTCCGAGATCGGAGCGGTGCACCGAAAGGCCCCACTCCGGGCGTCCGATGTCGGCGAGGAAGTACGCCATCTTCGGGTGCGAGACGAGGCTGAGCACGGGCGTACCGCAGCCGAACGGGATCATCGTGGCGTGCCCGCGCATGCCGATCACGAGCGCGGCGCGCGCGTACACGTCGTAGATCTCCCGGTTCGACGCGTCGTAGAGCGGGTCGACGGGCAGCGTGATCCCGTGCTCGCGCCGCAGGTCCCGTACGAACCGCTCGTCGGCGGGCATGTGCGCCGCGTACCGCACCTGCGCGCGACGCCCCAGCCTCCGCACCGCGTGGGCCATCTGCTCCAGGAACTGCCCGTAGTCGTGGCCGAAGCGCAGGCCGGCGCGGTCGTAGGCGCAGTTGAGGAGGACGGGGCCGAGGCCGGAGCCGGAGCCGGAGCCGTCGGCCGGGCGGGACTCGGGCTCGCGCCAGCCGGGGATCAGATGGCGGGCGACGGTCGTCGGGCACGGCTGGAAGCGGACGCGGTCCCGCAGGCGCGCGGGCAGCAGTTCGCGTACCCGCTCCACGGAGCCGTGGTTGCGCAGCCCGAAGAAGGCGGAGCGTTCCACCAAGGCCCGCAGGCTCTCCCGGAACCGCCGCTCGCGCCAAGAGGCCGATTCCGGGCCCGAGGCGGAGTCCGGGCCGCCGAACGACTGCCCGTCGAAGACGTTGTAGCCGACAGCGAACACCGCGACCGGCACGGTGATGCGCGCGATCGTCTCGTCGGTGACGTTCCACTGCCAGGCGCTGTTGCCGTTGGGCCAGGTGTCGGGGAGGAAGAGGCCGCCGCCCCCGATGACCAGGCCACGACGGGCGTTGACCCGCTCCAGCTCCTCCTCGCCGAAGAGCCGGTGCACGGGTACGGACAGCCACCGCTCCGGACCCGTGTCGACGCCGAAGCACATGCGCACCGACTCGGGCAGCACCTTGTCCCCCGCGTTCTCCTGGCCCGTGGAGTAGAGGGCCACGTGCGCCAACTGTTCGCCCACACGTAGGGAGTCGGAGTGGGCCGACGGGGTGGCCTCGGCGCGCAGCAGGAGGGCGCGGCACGCGCGGTTGCCCGGCTCGGCGTCCAGGCCGTCGCGCGCGTACGTACGCGCGCTCGCGTCCCGCCCGCGCAGCCACGCCGACTGGGCGAGCCGCGCGAAGGCCGAGGCGGCGACGTGCGGTGCCGCCGTGGCCAGCAGCAGATGGGTCTCGGCCTCGTCGTAGCGGGATACGGCCATGAGCGCGGCGCCGAACGTCTCGTGGAAGCGCGGCTGGTCGGCCTGCACCCGGTCGGCGACCCGCTCCAGCAGCCCCACCGCCTCCTCGTAGCGGCCCTGCCCGTACAGGACGAGGGCGAGTTCGCGGGTGAGGTTGACCGGGGGCCGGGGCACGGCGAGGAGGGGGCGGGCGAAGTGCTCGAAGAGTTCCGGGTGGCGGGAGCCTTCGGGCAGCGCGCAGTAGGCGGCGCGGAACGCGTCGACGTCGGTGGGCGCGACGTCGATGGGCTCAGGCCCTTGCTCGTCAGGCCCTGGGTGGTGGACCGTGCCGCGCGCGCGGAGGAGCGGGCCCAGGTCGCCGGGCACGGGCGCGGCGGGGTCCAGGACGATGAGGGTGTCGTAGCCGCGTTCCGTGCGGACGGCTTCCCACGGGTCCGACGAGACCGTGTCCGGCAGGGGCACGGGTGCCGGTACGGGGACGAGGCGCGGGTGCAGGCTGTGCGTCGCGGCGTCGAGCGCGGAGCCGGGGTCGGTGCCGTCGTCGTAGGGGACGAGGAAGTCCTCGCACACCCCGGGGTGGGACAGCGCGAGGCCGCGCAGCAGTGCGGGGAGCGTGGACGGCCGGTCCGTTTCACCGTCCGCCGCGAAGGCGATCCGTCGCTTGCCGACGTACCCGGAAGGACCGGAAAGAGAGGCCCCGTGGGAGTGCGCGGTCACCGCAGCGCCGTCCTCAGTCCCGTGCTGCCGCTCCGCGCGCGCTCCATCACCCATCTCCGTTCCTCCGTGCGCAACTGCCCCGGCAGCGCGAACCCGATCAGATCGATGCGCGGGCTGACGTCGAGGAAGTCGAGCAGCCGCAGCACCGTGAACCCCGTCGTGGGGTTGGCCCCCCAGCCGCTCTCCCCGACCAGGGCCGGGTCGGCGACGGGGCGGCGCAGCGACGCGTCGCCCACGTAGCGCTGCGCGCCGGGCACCATCCGCCGCACGGCGCGCTGCCAGGCGTCGCCCGGGTCGCCGAAGACGAGCCGGGTCTCCACCTGGGGGCTGTGCCCGAAGTCGTGCCGGTGGAAGACCGCGTGCACATCCGTGCGCCGCCCCGCGCCCGAGGTGCGCGACGTACTCGACGTGTCCGACGTGTCCGACGTGTCCGACGTGTCCGACGCGCTCGACGGCGTACCCGTCGGACCCGGTGCGCCGAAGGCGTCGATGCGGACCACCACCCCGTACGCGTCTATCTCGTCCCCCATGCCGCTGGCCGCGACCCGCGCCGCGTTGGAGACCACGCACACGGTCCGGCCCGCTATGAGGTTGCGCAGGTCGCCGACGCCGAGGGGTTCGCCGCCGCCGAGCAGCGGGTCGGCCATCCGGTCCTGCTCCGTGAGGCGGCAGTACGTGCCGTAGAGCGCGGAGAGCCGTCGCACGGCGGGCTCGGAGGCGCCGTGTTCATGGAGCCGGGCGCTGACGCAGGCCGTGAAGGCGGCACGTACGCGGTCGGGCGGTGCCTCGTCCGCGACGGCCCCGGTGAAGGCGCGGTCCCGCTCCCCGACCACGGCGGCACCCGTGTCCGCGCCCGAGTCCGCACCCGCGCCCGCACCCCCACCCACCAGGCGTACCGCCTCCGCGAGGCAGTCGCGGCGTTCGCGCAGGGTGCCCAGTCGGAGAGTGGCGGCGCGGGCGCTGTCGCCGTCGGCCAGTTCGAGGTACCGCTCGTAGGCGCCGACCGCCTGCTCTCCCCTGCCCAGGGACTCCAGCGCACGGGCGCGCAGGCGCCAGGCGCCGCGTGAGCGGGCGCGCAGGCCGAGTGCGGCGTCGGCGAGGTCGACGGCCAGCGCCAACTCGCGCTCCCCGCCCACTTCGAGAGCACTGCTCCCACTCTGGAGCAGCGCTTCGAGCAGACGGTCCTCGACGGGCCGAGCGGGTCGATCAATGTGCGGGCCGCCCGCCCCCGCCTCCGCGTTGACGCCGAGCAGCGTGCCGAGCGAGGCGGCGAGCCGTACGCGCCCCTGCCTCGCCGCACCGGGACCGGCGCCCTCGCCCGTGTCCTCGCCGAGGGCCGCGACGTAGTCGGCGCAGCTCCGCACGCACACGGTGGGCAGGACCCACGGCGCGCGCCGCGACCGCGAGGGCCACGGTGCCCGTGCCCGTGCCCGCGCTGGCCACGACCTCAGACGCATCCCCATGCTTCTCCACAATCCGGAATCCGGCGGCAGGATGCCGAACTGTGCCGCACGCGCGGCCCGTCACACATGACGGCCGCGCGCCGGGGAGGTGAACAGTTGCGGAACCGGAAGAGCGTCGCCCGCAGTTCCGCCAGGCCCGCGCCGCGCCGCGCCGTCCCCCGGAGCGCTCAGGCGCTCAGGCGTTCAGCGCCTCCAGGCCCTCCGCCGCGCGGATCGCGTCGCGGTAGGCGCGGGCAGCGGCACGCAGCGCCGCCTCCGGGTCCGTTCCCTGGGCCTGGGCGCGGACTGCCAGGGCCAGCAGTTCGTACCCGATCCCGGCGCCCTCCCCCGCACCCGCGTCCTCGCCCGTCCCCGTGCCCTCGGGGAGCGGCACGTCGAGACCGGCCGTACGGGCCCGTCCCGCCAGCTTCGCGGCGAGCGCCAGCGCGGGCTGCCCGACGGGCACCCCCTCCGTCACCGAGTCCCGCTGCTTCTCGGCGGCCTTCGTGCGCAGCCAGTGCTCCCGTACGTCCTCGGCGGTCTCGGCGGCCTCCTCGCCGAAGACGTGCGGGTGACGGTGGATCAGCTTCTCGACGATGCCCCCGGCCACGTCGTCGATGGCGAACGGCTCGTCCGGGTCCTCCTGCGCGATGCGCGCGTGGAAGACGACCTGGAGCAGCACGTCCCCCAGCTCCTCGCAGAGCGCGCCCCTGTCCCCCTCCTCGATGGCCTCGACGAGTTCGAAGATCTCCTCGATGCCGTACTTCGCCAGCTCCTGGTGCGTACGGGCCCCGCTCCACGGGCACTGCGCGCGGATGCGGTCCATGACCTGGACGAGGTCGAGGAGCCGGGCGCCCGGCAGGTCGTAGGAGCCGGGCAGCAGCTCCAGGTCGGGCATCGTCTCGCGCCCGGAACCGGCGAGCCGCGCCAGCCCGTCCGTCAGCCGTGGTTCGCCCTCGGCCGTCGCGATGACGACGACGGTGTACGCGCCCCCGTCGCCCCCCGTGCCCCCCGTGCCCCCGGCCGCCGCGCACTCGTCCACCAGCTCACGTGCCGAGGGCAGCTCGCCCGCCTCGACCTGGACGCCCGCCTCGCGCACGTAGGGGAGCTGCGGATGTGCGGGGTCGGCGCACAGCACGCGGTGGGCGGTGCGCAGCGCCTGCCAGGCGGGCCAGGAGAGCAGGCCGGGCGCGACGCGGTGAGTGGTGGTGAGCAGGACGACGCGGCCGGTGCCGGGGCCGGTCCCGGAGCTGGATTCGTTCACTCCTCGAACGTAACCCACGGCCCGACGCGCGCTCTCCCCGATTTCCGCGCGGGGCGCAGGGTGGGGCGGCCGGGCGGCCGGGCCGGGCGCGGGCCCGGAACCATCCGGACCCGCCCCCCACCCCGCCACGTCACATCTGCTGCTGGGCCTGCTCCGCCTGCTTGCCGGAGAGGTCGCGCAGCCAGGGGTCCTCGGCGTTGGCGAGCGTGGCCTTCTTCGTGTCCCACTTGCCGAAGCGCGGGTTGACGTCGACGGCCATCGTCTTGGAGGTCTTGGCGAAGCGTTCGTTCAGCTGCGCGCTGCCCTGCGGGGACTGCGGATCGATCCCCTCCGCCTTGGCGATCTTCTCGACGGCGAGCTGCATGCGGATGCGGTCGTTGATCTCGCCGGGCGCGATGGCCTGCTGCTGGAGCAGCATCGCCTTCATCTGCTTCTCGCCGCCCGCCTGCCGGGCCAGCGCGCCCCGCATCTCCTGGACCTCGCGTCGGCTGACGGAGACCGAGGACTCCTCGGCCGCCTTGCTGACGATCAGATCGCGGATCATCCCGTCCAGGGTGGCGCGGGTGAGCTGACCGCTGCTCTTGATCATCTGCTCGCTCTGGGGCGCGGCGCGCTGCGCGTCCCGTACGGCACCGACCCGCGACTGAAGCTCCGCCACGCTGATCCGGTCGCCCTTCACGACCGCCGCCGCGCCCGGGTGCGCGTCGTTGCCGCACGCGCTGAGCAAGGGGACCGCGACGACGATCGCTGCGGCGGCGGAGACGGTGAGCGCGGACCTTCTGCGGTGGCTGTGCATGTGGCCTCCTGGCGGCGGCGAGCGTCGTGCGACGGTGCATGACCTGGCGGTGATCGATGTTAGGCAGTCGATGTGGCCGTGACCACTGATTCGACACTGATTGGCCCTGATTCGACCAACGATCCGCGCCGCGTCGCGTACCGCCGCCACCTCCCCGGAGGGAACGGCCGAGGGACTACGCGTCCCGGAACGACGCGTTCAGCCCCCGCACTGCGTCAGCATCATCCGCTTGTCCGCGCTGGTCACCGGCATCTCGTACTTGACGGCGACCTGCGCGAAGCGCGTCACATACGCGCAGCGGATGCCCTTGTACGGGGGCAGCCACGAGGCCGGGCCCGCGTCGCGCTTGGCGGAGTTGGCGGGACCGTCGACGGGGAGGAGGTTGAGCGGGTCGTTGGCGAGCTGCTCGCGCTTGTTCTCGTTCCAGCGCGCGGCGCCGAGCTGCCAGCCGTACGAGAGCGGGACGACGTGGTCGATCTGCACCGACGTGGCGTTCTGCTTGCGCCACTCCAGGGACTTGCCGGTGTACGGGTCGGCGAGGGTCAGCGAGACGACGACGCAGTCGGAGCCGGAGCGGAAGCGGACGTCGTCGCCGTCGCGCTTGAGCAGGTCGTTGCGGGTGTCGCAGCCGTTGCGGCCGAGCGGTATGCCGTCGACGGTGTCCTTCCACGCGTAGCCGAACTCGTCCCGCTCGTAACCGGTCTTGGGGCTGCGGCCCTTCGTCTCCACCTTGCCGATGAGGTCGCGGGCCTCGGCCTTGTCGGCGTCGGAGGTGAGGGGTGCGAGGCCCGGCTCGGTGCCGTCGGGGTTGTCGAGCGGGCTGACGGCACGCCCGTCGCCGCCCTGGCCCTGGTCCTGGCCTTGGCTCTCGCCCTTGTCCGTGTCCACGTCGACGGCGTCGCATGCCGTGCCCGCGAGAAGCAGGACCGCGGCGATGAGGGGGACGGCTATGGGGTGACGTGGCACGAGCGGTATCCCGTCGGAGATGGTGGGCGGAGAGGTGGAGCCGAGCGACCACGCTAACCCGGCGTGCGGCGGAAGTTGCCGTGCCCGTTGCCGTCGCCGGGGCGGGGTGGCGGTGCGGGTGCCGGCGCGGGGCGATCGACCCGGGCCGTGCGCACGCGTGACCCCGACCGTCCGCGCCGAAAACCGCTTGGTGTCCCCGGCGGCCGGTGCTGGAATGCGCGGATGGACCCTGCCGCCGTACTCGCCCTGTTCGACGACCAGATGCGCCGCGCCCACGACTCCGGGGGCCGGGTGCGGCGCGAGGACGGGGAGGACGGCGGCTGGTGCGGCGTCGTGTGGTCGGCGCTCGACGAGACGACGGCGGACGCGGCCATCGCGGAACAGGTGCACTGGTTCACGGCGCGGGGCCGCGAGTTCGAGTGGAAGCTGTACGGGCACGACACCCCCGTCGACCTGTCCGTACGGCTGCGGGCCGCCGGATTCACGGCCGAGCCCGAGGAGACGCTGATGGTGGCGCCCGCCGAGGGCCCGGCCGCCGTCGCGGAGCCGCCGGACGGGATCGAACTGCGGGAGGTCACCGACGCGTCCGGCATCGACCTCGTGGCCGACGTCCACGAGGCGGCGTTCGGCACGAGCGCGGACCGGCTGCGGCAGCAGTTGCGCGCGCAGTTGGCCGACGAACCGGAGGCCGTCGGCATGACCGTCGCCGTGTCCACCGCCGACGGGCGTCCCGTGAGCGCGGCACGCCTGGAGCTGCACGAGGGGACGGACTTCGCGAGCCTGTGGGGCGGCGGCACGGTACCGGCATGGCGTGGCCGCGGCATCTACCGCGCCCTGGTCGCCCACCGCGCCCGCCGCGCGGCCACCCACGGCTACCCCTACCTCCAAACGGACGCCCTCCCCACGAGCCGCCCCATCCTCCAACGCCTCGGCTTCACCCCGCTGACCACGACAACGCCGTACGTGTACGTGCCGTGAGGGGGCGCGCCGTGTGGGCGCGCTGTGGGGGCCCGGCGACTCTTTGACGGGCCGCGATGTAACCATTAACGTTACATCCAAGGAGGTGGTCACGTGGCGGGCAACAGCCAGCTCACCGTGGCGGCGCACGCGCTGACGTGGATCGAGCTGCACCGTCGGCACGAAGAGGGCGTCGCGACGTCCGAGAGGATCGCGGGGAGCGTCAACACCAACCCCGTCGTGATCCGGCGGCTGCTCGGCCGGATGCGCGATGCCGGGCTTGTGCGCTCCCGACGCGGCGCCGAGGCGGGGTGGGTACTCGCCAGACCGCTGGAGGACATGACCCTGCGGGACGTGTACGAGGCGATCGAGCCCGCGCCGTTGTTCGCCGTGCACCGCTCCGAACCCAATCTCGACTGCCCGATCGGCTCCGGCATCCGGCCCGTGATGCGTCACGCGTACGCACGCGTCGAGGAAGCCGTTCGCGCCGAGTTGCAGCACATCACGCTGGCCGACGTACTCAGGGATGTCCTGGCCGGCCCTGACTCCTCAGAACTGGAGCATTGATCTGCCATGGGGCAACTTGACGGAAAGACCGCCGTCGTCACCGGCGGCAACAGCGGAATCGGATTGGCCAGCGCCAAGCGATTCGCCGCCGAGGGCGCGCATGTGTTCATTACCGGGCGGCGGCAGGAGGCCCTTGACACCGCACTCTCCGAGATCGGTCCGAACGCCACCGGCGTCCGGGGCGACGTGTCCGACCTCGCCGATATCGACCGGCTCTACGCCGCCGTCGCCGACCAGGGGCGACGCGTGGACGTGCTCTTCGCCAACGCCGGCGGTGGCGAATTCTCCACCCTGGAGCAGGTCACCGAAGAGCACTTCGACGCCACCTTCGGCACCAATGTGAGGGGCACCCTCTTCACCGTCCAAAAGGCGCTTCCCCTGCTGAACGACGGAGCCTCGGTGATCCTCACCGGCTCCACCTCGGCGGGTTCCGGCGGCGAAGCGTTCGGCGTCTATGCCGCGTCCAAGGCGGCCATCCGCTCCTTTTCCCGGACCTGGGCCAATGAGCTGAGGCACCGCAAGATCCGCGTCAACACCCTCGTCCCCGGGCCCATCACCACACCCGGCAACGCCGGCCTCGCCCCAAACGCCGATGAGGCGGCCAAGCTGTGGGAGCACTTCGCGAGCCAGGTTCCCCTGGGCCGCATGGGCCACCCGGACGAGGCAGCCGCCGCGGCGCTCTTCCTCGCCGGCGACCAGAGCAGTTTCGTCACCGGTACCGAACTCTTCGTCGACGGCGGCCTCAACCAGATCTGACCGCCCGCCCGCCCGCCCGCCCGCCCGCCGGCACGGGGCCGCTCAGAAGGCGGCGTCGCCGGTGCGAAGTTGTTCGTTGATGCGCTGCGCTTCCTCGAGCTGGTCCTCAAGGATGACGATGCGGCAGGCGGCTTCGACGGGCGTCCCGGCGTCGACGAGTTCGCGGGCGCGGGCGGCAATGCGCAGCTGGTAGCGGGAGTAGCGACGGTGGCCGCCTTCGGAGCGCAGGGGTGTGATCAGGCGGTGTTCGCCGAGGGCGCGGAGGAAGGCGGGGGTGGCGCCGAGCATTTCGGCGGCCCGGCCCATGGTGTAGGCGGGATAGTCCTCGTCGTTGAGGAGATCGACGGGGCGGGTACGTCGGGTACTGCGGGTGCTGCGAGGGGGCATAGACCTCTTCTTTCGCGGGCACGTCGAGGGGCCCGGGTGCCGTACTGGCACCCGGGCCCCGAGCTTTCAACACCATCTACCGGCTTACTGCACCGGCCTTCGTATTCCGCTGGTCCGCCTGGGAGGGCGGAGGCGCGGGGATCGCGGCTGCGTGACCGGGGACCACCTTCCAATCCGGGGCCTGCGGTACCCGAGCGGTGCTCTGCCTCGCCCGGGCGATCCTGATGGCGTCTGCTCCTTTACTTCATTCGGGTTACTCGGTCGTACTGCTGGACTCTGCGGGTACTGCACGCGGCGACCCCTGGGGCCACCCGGCCCGGCAGCCAGCGAGGGGACCCACCACTTCCGGCCCCGCCACTCCACTGCCGTTCCGCATCTTGCTGGTACTGCTCACACGGCAGTTCGTCTCTGCCGTGTCCTCTTCGACTTCTTGGCTACGGGGAAAACACTAGCCCCGGCATGCGCCAATGTCTACCTCAGCCACAGTAGATTTTCGTCAGCCCTGGTGGTCGGAGTTCTCCCACCCACATGGGGGAAAAGGTGCCTCCACGGGATGGAAGCCCTGTGCGAGGGCACGAGCCCGCACCCAGTGCCGCACCCAGTGCCGCAGCAGGTGACGTGGCAGGTTTTGGCCGTGCACGGTTCCCGCTACTGGATCACGTTGCGTGAGGTGTCGAGCCAGAAGTGGTGGCTGTGTGGGGTGGCGGTGAGGCCGTAGCGGGTGCGTGGTGGGGAATCGTTGTTGGTCCACCAGTGGTGGGCGTCGGCGATCTCGTTCCACAGGTGGCGGGGGCCGTGTTGCTCGACGTCGAATTCGGCGGTGCCTGGTTCGTAGTCGACGGCTGCCCAGGAGTTGGTGGCGGGGTGGGCGAGCCACAGGGTGAATTCGCCGGAGTCGTTGTCGGGGCGGCCGATGTTGTAGCGGATGCCGGGGTGGTGGATGCCCGCGTTGAAGGCGGCGTCGCGGTCGCCGAGGACGGCGCGGGGGTCAAGGTGTGTACGGGAGGTGGTGCCGCCGGGGTGGGTGTGGACGATGGCCATGACGTCCCGCTGGATGGGGGTGGCGCGGTCCCACATGAAGGCGGTGTCGTCGATGACGGGGCCTGACGCGGCGCCGTGACCGGTGGCGGTGAGGCGGAGCAGGACTCCGTTGTAGAGGCCGGTGCCGTAAGGGGTGACGAGGATGCCGTCGGGGGCGAGTTGTCGGAGTAGTGGGGGCGGGATGGCGGGGAGTGCGTAGGTGACGATGATCCGGTCGTAGGGGGCGCGGTCGGGGTGGCCGTCGGCGGCGTCGCCGGTGACGATCAGCGGGCTGTGTCCGGCGGCCTGGAGTGCGTGGCGGGCGGCGTCGGCGAGACGGGGGTCGTATTCGACGCTGACCACTCGGTGGTCACCGCAGCGGTGGGCGAGGAGTGCGGTGTTGTAGCCGGCGCCGGTGCCCGCTTCGAGGATCCGGTGACCGGGTTGGGGATCGAGGGCGGCGAGCATGCGGGCGACGACAGTGGGCTTGCTGGCGGAGCTGGTGGGGATCTGTGTTCCGGTGCTGGTGTCGAGGTGGGTGACGACGGGTTCGTCTGCTTGGGCGGCGGTGTGCCAGGTGTCCGGGTGTTGGGTCCGGTCGATGGGCCGGTAGCGGCCGTCGGCGTCGGGGAGCCAGATGCGGTCGGGCAGGAATGCGGCCCGGTCGATGGCGGCGAAGGTGTTGTGCCAGGTGGGGTCGATTTCCCCTGACGCCTGGAGGGTGTCGGCCAGGGGGGTCACTTCTTCTCCGGCCGTTTGGGGTCGGGTGGCGGGATGGGCCGTTCCGGCTTGTGGCCGTCCTTTTCGGCGGGGTCCTGTTTGCCGCTGTGCTTGCCCACGACCGCCTCCTTCTGCTCGGCGTTGCCGGTGTCGTCCGGTGGGGGCAACGGGAGGGTGCGCGGGCGGGTCACGGTGGTGCCGGGGCGGCGCGGAACCGGCGCATACTCGGGGCCTCTTCGGCCGCCTCCCAGCACTGTGGCGCGCCTTTCCTCACCGGCTCCCCCAGAACGGCTCACCACTTCCCCGGCCCAGGCAACCGGATCCCCCACGTCGACCTCGACTTCGTGGTGCGTGGGCGCGGTGCGTCATCGACGGACGGCAGCAGACGGATTTCCGTACCCTGGCCCCTCGGGAACTGTCATTCGCGCTGACAGGGAGGGCTTGAGGTCAGACATGGTCCGCAATAAGGCCCTGGAGGTCACGACTCGGCAAAGCGCTTGAGGGAGCGCAGGCCAGGAAGGTGCTCCCCGCGCAGGCGGGGGTGGTCCCGCCGCCCTCATCGCCGACACTTCGGCCGGTTCGTGCTCCCCGCGCAGGCGGGGGTGGTCCCGGCCCTTGGGCTGGCGGGTGTGGCCATGGTGCTCCCCGCGCAGGCGGGGGTGGTCCGATCCTCGGCCGGAACATGGTCGACTTGGGCGGGTGGTCCCCGCGCAGGCGGGGGTGGTCCTCCTCAGGGGTCGAGTTCAGGTTTCCGGGCGGGTGGCTGTGACCAGCAGTGTGTCGGCGGTGCGTGGTCCGTCCTCGGTGGCCGGGAACAGGGCGATGTCGATCCGCGTGAGTCCGGATTCGTCGAGCAGCTTGTTCCATACGCGCGCTTGGAGTACCCAGCGGCGCATCGTGGTCGCTTCTCCGTCCGGTGTCTTGACCGGGATGTCGGCGGGGACGACGTCAGGTTGAGCGGCCGTGCCGCCCAGGTAGTGGGCGAGAGAAGAGAAGACCAGCCGTCCCCCGGGGCGCAGTGCGGCGGATGCGGCGGGCAGCAGTTCCCGCGGGTCGGTGAAGTCGAGGGCGCCGAAGACGCTGTACAGGACGTCGTACACGCCGGGTGAGGTGCGCAGGTGGTACACGACGTCCGCGTTCGCGAAGCGCAGGCGAGGCGCGAGGTGGCCGTACAGGCCGGTGGCCATGGCGTGCTGCGCTGGTGAGGCGTCGATCGCGTCGACGCGGGCGGGCCGGTGGTGGACGGCGAGGTGGGCGGCGTGCCGGGCGGTTCCGGAGCCGAGGTCACCCACGACCCGTCCGCCCAGGTCGCCGAGGGCCTCGGCGCCGGGACCATCCTCCTGGCTCCAGGTCCAGCGGAAGGTGTCGGGGACGGCGCGGTCGCGGGTGGCGCGGATGCGACCGTAGTGGTGCCAGAGGTCTGGGGAGGCGGTTGTCACCCGCCCCATCCTGGCGGGCGTGCCGGGGCTGCAGGGCGCTTCTGCGGGATCTCACCCGAGCGTGGCCGAGCCCGTCCGGTGCGATTCGGACGGGCCCGGCTCTCCTCTCTCTACAGCCTCGCCTCCGCCGTATTGGTCAAGCTCGGGTTTCACACCCGCGCCGGAGTCACCGCGGAACGTGCGCGCACGCGCACCTGGGCCGAGGTCTCCGGCTCCCCGCTCGCAGCCGCCGCCGCCGCCCGCGAATCGGCAATCGTACGGCGCCACCAGGACCAGCACACCGCCGCTCAGCGCATCATGACCTCGGCCGCCGCCCGTGTGGAGGAGACCGGTCTGCGCACCGACGCCGCGTCCGCCGCCTACGCGCAGATGCTGTGCACCCTCGCCTACACCGCCGCTCGTGGCGGGCAGCGCGCCAAGGCTCTGGCGATGACCGAGGAAGCTCGCCGCGCCGCGCGCCACCTGCCGCTCGTCGCGCCACCGGGACGGTTGTTCAGTATCTCCCCAGCCGTCGTCGACCTGTACGCCGTCGGTATCCGCTGGGCCCTCGGCGATGCGGGTGCCGCCCTGGAAGCCGGGAAAAACTTGCGCGCCGAGCAGTTCCCCACGGCGGAGCGGCGCGCTCGCATGGGCACCGACATGGCACGGGCCTGGTGGGCATGGCAGCGCCCCGAACAGGCCGCCCGCTCCCTGCTGGACGCCTACCGGGCCAGCCCCGGAGAGGTCCGCGACCGGCCCGCGATCCGCGGCATCGTCCACGTACTGGCCGAGCGACACCCACGCACCCCTGGCGTGCGCGAGCTGCACACCGCCGTGACACGGATTGTCTGAACCTGCTTCCCCTGAAACGGGCGGTGTTGGCGAGATGGGGTCGTGTTCGACGCTGACCACTTGGTGATCGCCGCAGCGGTGGGCGAGGAGCGCAGCGCTGTAGCCAGCTCCGGTGCCGGTGCCCCGAGAACGGCTCACCGCCTCACCGGCCCAGCAGGCCGATCCGCACGACCAGTTCCCCCACCTCGGCCTCGGCTCCTCCAGTGTGTGTGGGTACGGTGCGTCATCGGCCGACGGCAGCAGGCGGATTTCCGTATCCTGCCCCCTCGGGAACTGTCATTCGCGCTGACAGGGAGGACTTGAGGTCAGACATGGTCCGCAACGAGACCCTGACGGTCACACCTCGGCAAAGCGCCTGAGAGAGTGCAGGTCAGGAAGGGGCGCTCCCCGCGCAGGCGGGGGTGGTCCGTCCTCCTCCGTCTCGATGTGACAGGAGCGCGTGTGGTCCCCGCGCAGGCGGGGGTGGTCCGGAGCAGTACATCGCCCTGCTCGACTCGATGATGTGGTCCCCGCACAAGCGGGGGTAGTGCTGCGGGCCGGTGTGGAGGTGGGCTCGCAGCGCCCCACGTGTCATCGACCCCGTGTAGAGCAGCCCCAGAACCCGACCCCGACTCGACGACCTGCACCAGCACCGCATCCGCTGCGGTGCCTTCGCGAACGAGCAGACTGAGCTTGTGCTTTAAGGTGCGAGGTCGAAATGGGCCTCGCACTAGGCCGCTCACCTGGGCGTTCACCGGACGCTGGGGCGGCC
>NZ_BAAGSO010000038.1:0-2357 GCF_054782395.1 Streptomyces daliensis
GCCCCACCACCGACTCCCCACCCACACCCCGACCACGAAGCCAACTCGCCAGCCGATTCGCCGCCGCCCCCAACTCCCCAAATGTCAACGACTCACCACCAGCAACCACCGCCACCGCACCCGGATCCGCCACCACCCGCCGCTCAAACAACTCCACCACCGAGGAGGCGCCCACATCCGACGCTGTATCGTTCCACCCCACCACCACCCGCTCCCGCTCCCCTACACCCAGCACATCCACCGCCGACAACCGCACCCCCGGAGCCACCACCGCCTGCTCCAGCACCCGCATCAGGCGATCAGCCATCGCCTTCACCGTGCTCAGGTCGAACAGGTCCGTCGACGCCATCACCGACCCGCGTACCCCCGCAGGCCGGCCATCCGCATCGAACAACTCGCCCACCGCGAAATGCAGGTCCACCCTGACCGGGACAGTCGTCGCCTCATCCACCTGCGACAGCGCGCCCAAAGCCTGGTCGGCCGAGGCCGCCCTCACCTCATGCAGATCGAGCGCAGTACGCCGGGTGTTCTGCATCGTGAGCATCACCTGGAACAACGGGTTGCGGCTCTGCACCCGCGTCGGAGCGATCTCCTCCACCAGCCGCTCGAACGGCACATCCTGATGCGCGAACGCACCAAGACTCGCCTCCCGCACCCGCCCCAGCACCTGCCGGAACTCCGGATCCCCCGACAGATCCGTACGGATCACCAACGTATTGACGAAGAAGCCGACCAGGTCGTCCAACGCCTCATCCGTGCGACCCGCGATCGGCGACCCGATCGGAATATCGGTGCCCGACCCCAACCGCGACAGCAGCACTACCAGCGCCGCCTGCAACACCATGTACGGCGTAGCACCCTCCACACGCGCCAGCTCCACCAGCCGCTCATGCACCTCACCCGACACCCGCACCGGCACCCGATGCCCACGATGCCCAATCACCGCAGGACGCGGCCGGTCCACCGGCAACGCAAGCTCCTCGGGCGCACCGGCCAGCGCGCCCTTCCAGTACTCCACCTGCTGCGACAGCAGACTCTCCGGATCCGACGCCTCGCCCAGCAGCTCCCGCTGCCACAGCGTGTAATCCGCGTACTGCACCGGCAACGCATCCCACACCGGAGCCTCACCACGTCGCCGCGCCGCATACGCCCGAGAGACGTCGCTGGTCAAAGGGCCACGAGACCAGCCGTCGGAGGCAATGTGATGCATGATGACCAGCAACGCCTGCTCGTCGGGCCCGCCCTGGAACAGCCACGCCCGGATCGGCAACTCCGCCGACAGGTCGAACGCGTACTGCGACGCGCGGGCCACGGCCCCATCCACCGTCCCGGGCTCCACCTGGGAGACGTTCAGAGCCCAGTCGAGCTCGTCCGGGTCGACGATCCGCTGGTACGGCTCGCCGTCCACGGCCGGGAAGATCGTCCGGAGCGATTCGTGCCGCACGATCACGTCTCGCAACGCCGCATCCAACGCGTCGACGTTCACCTCACGCATGCGGATCGGAATGGGGATGTTGTAGGTGGGGCTCGGGCCCTCCAACTGAGCCAGGAACCACAACCGCCGCTGCGCGAACGACAACGGCACCCGCTGAGGACGCACCCCCGCCCGCAACGGTATCCGCGCCTGCCCTGCGCGGTCGGCCAGCTCGCCCGCCAACGCGGCAACCGTCGGGGCCTCGAACAGGGCCCGGACCTCAACCTCCACCCCCAGCACAACCCGGATCCGCGACACCAACCGCACCGCCAGCAGGGAGTGCCCACCCAGATCGAAGAAGTCATCCTCGACGCCGACGGACTCCAGGCCCAGAATCTCGGCAAACGCCCCACACAGCGCCACTTCCACCGACGTCGCCGGGGCGCGACCGCCACCACTGACGTATTCCGGCGCCGGCAGTGCCTTGCGGTCGAGCTTGCCGTTGGCCGTCAACGGCAACTCCGGCAGCGAGACGACGGCCGCCGGAACCATGTGGTCGGGCAGCCGTGCCCCCGCGAACTCGCGCAGGCCCTGCACCTCTTCACCATCGGTCGGCACGACGTAGGCCACCAGACGCTTGTCACCCGGAGTGTCCTCCCGGGCGATCACCACGGTCTGAGCCACGTCCGGGTGGGCCAACAGGGCGGCCTCGATCTCGCCCGGCTCGATACGGAACCCGCGTATCTTGACCTGCTCATCCGCACGGCCGACGAACACCAACTGCCCATCGGATGCCCACTTCACCAGGTCCCCGGTCCGGTACATCCGCTCCCCGGAACCCGGGCCGAAGGGGCACGCCAGGAACCGCTCACCCGTCAGTGACGGACGGCTCACATATCCGCGCGCCAGGCCCGTACCGGCGACGTAGAGCTCACCGGCCACG
>NZ_BAAGSO010000038.1:2485-3806 GCF_054782395.1 Streptomyces daliensis
CCCGTAATGGTTGAACACCCGCCGACCCCCACCAGCAGCCGCCTCCACCAGCTCCCGCACCCACCCAGGACTCGCGGCCTCACCGCCCAACACCACCGACCGTGCGGGCAGCAACGGCTCGATGCCCGCCACGGACGTCAACGCCCGCAGATGCGACGGCACCACCTTCAACGCGTCGATGTTCTGCTCAGCCACATACTCCGCCACGGTCTGCGGATCAGTGACCGACTCCTCATCCAGCACATGCAACTCACCGCCCGTGGCCAGGCTGGTGAACACCACCGTGTTGCCCAGATCCGTCACCTGCGCCTGCAACAGCGCATACCTCGCCCCCGGAACCGCCCACCCCAACCGCTCAGACACCGAACACACATAGTTCGCCAACGCCCCATGCGTCACCGCCACACCCTTCGGCACCCCCGTCGAACCCGACGTATAGATCACATACGCCAACCCCGCCGGATCCACCACCACCTCAGGCGACACATCCGCGTACCCCTCCAGCAGCACGGCCGTCGTCGGATCGTCCACCGCGATCATCCGCACCCGACCCGCCGGCAAATCATCCAACGCATCCCGCGAACCCAGCACCACCCGCACACGACTGTCACTCAGCACATACGCCACCCGCTCCATCGGCAACGCACCATCCACCGGCACATACGCCGCCCCCGCCTTCCACACCGCCAACATCGCCGTGACCATCTCCACACCACGCGGCAGACACAAACCCACCACCGACTCACGCCCCACACCCACATCACGCAGATAACACGCCAACCGACCAGCAGCCGCCCCCAACTCCCCAAACGTCAACGACACACCACCAGCAACCACCGCCACCCCACCCGGATCCACCGCCACCCACCGCTCAAACAACTCCACCACCGAAGAACCACCCACCACCGACGCCGTGTCGTTCCACTCCACCAACACCCGATCCCGCTCACCAGCATCCAGCACATCCACCGCAGACAACCGCACCTCCGGAGCGCACACCACGGCTTCAAGCACACGCTCCAGCCATCGCGCGAAGCGGCCCGCCGCGGGCGCGTCGAACAGGTCCGCCGCGACCGTCACCGCCCCCCGCAGACCCGCCGGTTCGCCGTCGGCGTCGTGCACCTCGTTGAGGGACAGCCACAGGTCGAACTTCACCGAGGTCAGCGAGGTCGCGTCCAACGCGGAGGCCGCTTCGTCCTCGACACGGGCTTCGTGTGCGCCGCTGTCCGCACCCCGGCTGACGCCGGGCATGTCCAGGGACGCGTTGCCGCTGGTCTGCATGGTCAGCACGACCTGCGCCAACGGATGCCGCGCCATAGAC
>NZ_BAAGSO010000039.1:0-39391 GCF_054782395.1 Streptomyces daliensis
GGCGTTCCGCATGGCGAGGGGGCACCTCCCAGCGGTAGCTGGGGGAGGGTGGGCACAACCCACCCACCGGCCCGCAGCACGCCAACGAAACCCCAAAGGGGCAATCGGCGAGGCGCACCCCTGCACAGGGGGTGTTGCGCGGGACGGTCGGCCCGGGGAGTGGAGACCGTAGGTCCCGCGCTGGATGCGTGCCGCCGCACGTCATGGAGCCGAGATCAGCCCACCCGGAGGAGCAGCGGGTCACCGGCGGGACGGGGACGGGGTGGGGTGTCCCCGCAGGTCGAGAAAGTCACCGGCCGAAAGCCGTAAACGAGACCTTCACGCCGAGGAGACACCCCACCCCGGCACCGGACACCGTAGAACACGTGCCCCCCACGGCCACCGGCACAAGCCAAGAATCACGCGGCGCCAGCCGCGACGTACCGATCCATACGCCGCGCCGAAGCCACCCACCCGCACCCGAACATGGCGCCAAGCCACACGCGCAGCGCCCCCGTGACGCGGCGCAAAAATCAGCGCGGGACCCTACAGTGCGCACCACACCGGCCAACCGTCCCGCGCAACACCCCCGACGAACGGGGCACCCCCGTTTCCTTCCGCACCCCGCGAAGGGGTTACGCCCCCCGCGATGGGGCCCGCCAGAAGGAGGTCAGGGCGTGGGCCGTTTCGTGGGGGCGCTCCGCGTTGGGGGAGTGGCCCGCGCCCTCGATGATGGTCCGGCGCGCTCCCAGCCGCACCGCCATCTGGTCGAGCAGCGGCACGGGCCAGGCGTAGTCCACCTCGCCGGACAGCACATGGAACGGCAACGGCACCCGGGCCAGCTCCGCGACCCGGTCGGGTTCACCGGTCAGCGTCTCACCCGCCGCACCGAGCTGCTCCGGCACATTGGCCAGCCACCGCCGCCGCAGAAACGCGGCCACCTCGGGCGGTGTCTCCTCGTCGGCCGCCTCGGGCGGATCGAGCTGCCGCATCGCCGCCCAGATCTCCTCCATGGTCAGCGAGGGAAGCGCCCCGAGCAGCATCTCGACGCGCTTGCGCTGCGACGCGGCGACGGCGGCGGGCCCGCTGCTCAGCAGGGTGAGCGACGCGAACGGCGCGGCGTCCCGCAGCACGGCGGCCCGCGCGATCAGTCCACCGAGCGAGTGCCCCACCAGATGCACCGGCCGCCCCTCGTCGCCGATCGCCCGCGCGAGCGCAAGCGTGTCCCGTGCCAGCTCGCCCAGCCCGTACGCGCCCCGCGCACGCGGCCCGCCCGTCTCGTACTGCCCGCGCCCGTCGACGGCGACCACCCGGAACCCGGCGTCGGCCACGGGCTCCAGCAGCGCGACGAAGTCCTCCTTGCTCCCGGTGAAGCCGGGCAGGAGCAGCGCGGTACCCAAGCGGGCCGCGCCCGCGTCGTGCACGGCGAAATCTCCTCGCGCGGTCTCCAGCCGGTACGCGCGGGCTGCGCCGGGCAGCGTGAGGAACGGAGGCTTGCTCATGCGCCGACGCTATCGCCCGCCCGCTCGTCCTCCGCCGCCCGGCGCTCGCGGGCCCGCGGCAGGACGCGCCGAGGCCCGGCCCCCGTAAGGGAACCGGGCCTCCGGAGTCGTGCGGTCCGCGCGGGCGGGGGAGGGGTCAGTCCTCCTGGGAGGCCTGCTGCGTCGCGCCGCTGCGGGTGCGGCGACGGCGGCGCGGCTTGCGCGCTGCCTCGTCGCCGTCGCCCGTCGAAGCGGACGCGTCCGCGCCGGACGGCGAGGTCTCCTGGCTGACGGCGCCGCCCGCGGGCGTGCTCGCCTCGGTCGCGGCGGCCGACCCCGCGCCCGCGCCGCTGCGCGTGCGACGGCGGCGGCGCGGCTTGCGCGCTGCCTCGCCCTCGGCCGTGGCGACGGCCGCCTCGGCGGAGGCGTCGGAACCGTCAGAGGCTTCGGAGCCGCCGGAAGCGGACTCGGCCGCGTCGAGCGGCTTGCCGTTGCGGGTGCGGCGGCGCTGGCGGGAGGCGCGGGCGCGCTTCGGGCGCTCCTGCTCCTCGCTCGCGCCCCTGGAGTCCTTCGCGTCCTTCGACGCGCCCTTGCGGCTGCGCCCCGTCTCGCCCAGATCCTCGACGTCCTCGGCGGACAGCCCGGCGCGCGTGCGCTCGGCGCGCGGCAGCACGCCCTTGGTGCCCTCGGGGATGCCCAGCGCCTCGTAGAGGTGCGGGGAGGTGGAGTACGTCTCCTCCGGGTCGGCGAGATCCAGCTCCAGCGCCTTGTTGATGAGCTGCCAGCGCGGGATGTCGTCCCAGTCGACGAGCGTGACGGCCGTACCCGAGTTGCCCGCGCGGCCCGTGCGGCCGATGCGGTGCAGGTAGGTCTTCTCGTCCTCGGGCGTCTGGTAGTTGATGACGTGCGTCACACCGTCGACGTCGATGCCGCGCGCGGCGACGTCGGTGCAGACGAGGACGTCGACCTTGCCGTTGCGGAAGGCGCGCAGCGCCTGCTCGCGCGCTCCCTGGCCGAGGTCGCCGTGGACGGCGCCCGCGGCGAAGCCGCGGCGGGTGAGCTGCTCGGCGACGTCGGCCGCTGTCCGCTTCGTGCGGCAGAAGATCATCGCGAGGCCGCGGGTGTCCGCCTGGAGGATGCGGGAGACCATCTCCGGCTTGTCCATGGAGTGGGCGCGGAACACGTGCTGTGTCGTGTTCTTGACGGTCTGGCCCGCGTCGTCAGGGGCCGTGGCGCTGATGTGGGTGGGCTGGCTCATGTACCGGCGGGCGAGGGAGATGACCTGGCCCGGCATCGTCGCCGAGAACAGCATCGTCTGGCGCTTGGCCGGAAGCATCTGGATGATCTTCTCGACGTCGGGCAGGAAGCCGAGGTCGAGCATTTCGTCGGCCTCGTCCAGGACCAGGGCCCTGACCTGCGAGAGCCGCAGCTTCTTCTGGCCCGCGAGGTCCAGCAGGCGTCCGGGCGTGCCGACGATCACGTCGACGCCCTTGCGCAGCGCCTCGACCTGCGGTTCGTACGCGCGCCCGCCGTAGATGGACAGCACGCGGACGTTGCGGACCTTGCCCGCCGTCAGCAGATCGTTCGTGACCTGCTGGCACAGCTCTCGCGTGGGGACGACGACGAGGGCCTGCGGCGCGTCGGTGAGCTGCTCGGGCGTGGCCCGGCCCAGCTCGACGTCGGCGGGGACGGTGACGGATTCCAGGAGGGGGAGGCCGAAGCCCAGCGTCTTGCCGGTGCCGGTCTTGGCCTGGCCGATGACGTCGCCACCTGAGAGGGCGACGGGGAGCGTCATCTCCTGGATGGGAAACGGGGAAGTGATGCCGACGGCCTCAAGGGCCTCAGCGGTCTCGGAGAGGATTCCGAGTTCGCGAAACGTCGTGGTGGACAGGATGCTTGCCTCTTCTGTGTGACGCGTGATGAGGCGGCGAGGAGGGTCGTACCGCACCGGATAGCGGGGCCGTGCCGGCCCGCCGGCTGGTGCGGGACCACTGGCTCTCGCTCAAGCGCTCATCGCGCGAGCGGTCCCTCTTGCCATGGTGCGTACGGGGAGCACGCTCCCACGCGGGAGGGCTGTCTGGTCGGAGCCGATCGGGCCACCGACCGGGCATCCGCTTGCAGTCCGAGGGAGGCCCCCTCGGACAGTGCTGCATGCAGTGTTGCATTGAATTGGGCCCACCAGTCCTGGCGGGCGCCAATATCACTGTACCCCGGATCCGCGCATGTGTACCGGGGCGATTGTTGTGTACGAGTTCACTGTGGTCCGGAGACGGCCGGGACGGGGGGCTTCCGGTCCAGGTGGGGCGGGCTATCGTGCAGGGCATGGAGACCCCCGACAAGACCCCCGCCGCAGCGCCGGACGCGACGGAGAACACAGACGCGACGGAGAACACGAACGCGGCGGACAACGCGGAAGCGGCGGACAACACACCCGAGCCCGAGCGCACGGGGATCGCCTCCCAGGACTGGGCCCAGGCGTCCGCGGAGCCCACGTACCGCGCCGCTGTCATCGACCTGCTGGGCGCCCTGGCCTACGGCGAGCTGGCCGCTTTCGAGCGGCTGGCGGAGGACGCCAAGCTGGCGCCCACCCTGGCGGACAAGGCGGAGCTGGCGTCGATGGCGTCGGCCGAGTTCCAGCACTTCGAGCGACTGCGGCAGCGGCTCGCCGCCATCGACGCGGAGCCCACGGCGTCCATGGAGCCCTTCGCCGCGGCCCTGGACGAGTTCCACCGGCAGACCGCGCCGTCGGACTGGCTGGAGGGCCTGATCAAGGCGTACGTGGGCGACTCGATCGCCTCCGACTTCTACCGCGAGGTCGCAGCGCGTCTGGATTCGGACACCAGGGCGCTGGTGCTGGGTGTGCTGGACGACACGGGGCACTCCAGCTTCGCCGTGGAGAAGGTGCGGGCCGCCATCGAGGCCGACCCCCGGGTGGGCGGCAGGCTGGCGCTGTGGGCGCGCAGGCTGATGGGCGAGGCGCTCTCGCAGGCGCAGCGCGTGGTCGCGGACCGCGACGCGCTCTCGACGATGCTGGTCGGCGGGGTCGCCGACGGCTTCGACCTGGCCGAGGTGGGGCGGATGTTCTCCCGTATCACCGAGGCGCACACGAAGCGGATGGCCGCGCTGGGGCTGGCCGCCTGATCGACCCGTACGGGCCTGAGCGGTCCCGTGCGCGCCGCGCGCGGCCGGGACCGGGGCCCGGGGCGTCGAGTCAGGCCCGGGGCGGGCTGGGGACGCGCGGGCCGAGGCCCGACGCGCGTACGTTCTCGCTGTAGAGCAGGGAGAGGATCGCCACGCTCACCCCGGCGGCGACGGCCAGCGTCGCGGGCGCGTGTCCGGGGCCGAGCACGATGCGGCTGATGAGTCCGCCGAGCACTGCCGCGCCGGGTCCGGTCGCGAGCACCAGGGGACGGTTCGGAAGCCGCGCGGGCAGCCGCTTGGTGGCGGCGTAGGCCAGAGCGAGTCCGAGGGCGGCTGCGCCGAGTACCTCCCAGATCATGGGGACCTCCTCGGGGTTTCGGCCGGTGCGGGCCTGTGATGCATGTCGGTCGATCCCCGTCCTCCCCCTGTGGGAGGAACACGAAACGGCGGCTGCCCGGTTTTCGGGAGCCGCCGTTTTTCCGTGCGGACGCATGCCGCGCCCGGCCCGAAAGCGCTCAGATCGCGCCGAAGCCCACCTTGCGGGCGGCCTGCTCGCCGATCTCGACGTAAGCGACCCGGTCGGACGCGACCAGGATCTTACGGCCGTGCTCGTCCTCAAGGCTGAGCATCCCCGAGCCACCGCTGGCGAGAGCGGCGGAGACCGCGCTCTCGACTTCTTCGGGAGACTGCTTGCTCTCGAAGACGATCTCGCGGGGCGCGTGCTGCACGCCGATCTTGACCTCCACGGCTATGTCCCTCCGACGGTCACTCGATTGCGCGGACAGCCGCGCTGTACGGAGCACACATTAGCCGGATCCGGGCAGGCCACGGATATCGCCTCCACACGCCGTGAGCGAACACCCGTGAGCCCGTACGTCCGTAAGAGCGTGCTCACTGCATGGGGAAGCCCGCGATGCCGCGCCAGGAGAGCGAGGAGATCAGCTTGGCCGCCGCGTCGCGCGGGACGGGCTGGCCCGAGCTGAGCCAGTACCGCGCGGTGATCTGGGCCATGCCGCACAGGCCGACCGCGAGCAGCATGGCCTGGTCGCGGGGGAGCTTGGTGTCCTCCGCGATGACCTCGCTGACCGCCTCGGCGCAGTCCAGGCTCACCTTGTCGACGCGCTCGCGCACGGCGGGCTCATTGGTGAGGTCGGACTCGAAGACGAGCCGGAAGGCGCCGCCCTCGTCCTCGACGTACGCGAAGTAGGCGTCCATCGTGGCCGCGACCCGGAGCTTGTTGTCCGAGGTCGAGGCGAGCGCGGCGCGCACCGCCTGGAGCAGCGACTCGCAGTGCTGGTCGAGCAGCGCGAGGTAGAGGTCGAGCTTGCCCGGGAAGTGCTGGTAGAGCACGGGCTTGCTGACGCCCGCGCGGTCCGCGATGTCGTCCATGGCCGCCGCGTGGTAGCCCTGTGCGACGAAGACCTCTTGCGCCGCCCCCAGGAGCTGGTTCCGTCGGGCCCGGCGCGGCAGGCGCGTGCCACGCGGGCGCGCCTCTGTCTGCTCCATCGCTGTCACGCCGCCTCCCTGGTTCTTTCCGCGCGCTCTGCGCTGCGCCGCCATCGTACTTTTCGGTAACAGAGGTGCGCGCGGTGTGGGCCGAGAATTTCACCGTCCGGACAGTACGTGGGCTGCTTTATCGGTTTTACCGGTATTCGTCCTCGTTCAGCTCCACCACGCGTGCCTGCTCGGCGGCGTCGGCCGGGTCCACCTCGTCGCTGCCGCGCTCTGTGATCGGGACATCGCGCTGCCGCAGCAGGTCGGCCTGCTGCTCGGCGGCGTCCGCCTCGGGGGCCTCCGGGTCGGCCGGGCCCTCGGGTTCGTCCTCGTAGACGTCGTCGAAGGTGTCCGGGTCCGTCGGGTCCACAGTCATGTCGGCTCCCCTTTCCGGGACGAAGGGCCTCCGTCGAGCGTAGATCGAGCGTGGAACGCCCGGGAGGGCCCGCTGGTGTGCGCATGCGACGCGTTCCCCGTCGCGGCCCGGATGACGCGTGACGTCGCGTGACTTCGCGTGACGACATGTCGTGCGGCGACGCGTCGGGACCTGTGACGGCGAACACGTGAGCGCGTGCGTGATCGTCTCGTAACATTGCCCGCATGTCGTCGACCGAGCAACCGGGAATCCGAGCGGCAGCGCCCCACATCGTGCCTCCCTCGGGGCCCAGAGTCGGCCAGGGGGAGGAACTGGGTTCCGTCCCGCTGCCCGGGCTGACGCTGGCCGTGCGCTCCCGGCCCCCCGAGCGCGCTGGACTGCCGCCCGCGCTGCTGGTGCACGGGCTGGGCGGCTCGTCGCAGAACTGGTCGGCGCTGATGGGCGAGCTGGCGGGCGACCTCGACGCGGAGGCGCTCGACCTGCCGGGCTTCGGCGACTCCCCGCCGCCGGACAGCGGCGACTACTCCATCTCCGCGCACGCCCGCGCCGTCATCCGCTATCTCGACTCCCGCGAGCGCGGCCCCGTGCACCTCTTCGGCAACTCCATGGGCGGCGCCGTCGCGACGCGGGTCGCCGCCGTGCGCCCCGATCTGGTGCGCACCCTGACGCTCGTCTCGCCCGCGCTGCCGGAGCTGCGCCCGCAGCGCACCGCGCTGCCCACGGCGCTGCTCGCCGTGCCGGGGGTCGCGAGCCTGTTCCTGCGGATGACGAAGGACTGGTCGGCCGAGCGCCGCACCAGGGACGTGCTCTCCCTCTGCTACGGCGATCCCGGCCGGGTTTCGGCCGAGGCGTTCGCCGCCGCCGTCGAGGAGTACGAGCGGAGGCTGGCCCTCCCGTACTTCTGGGACGCGCTCTCCCGCTCGGCCCGCGGCATCGTGGACGCCTATACGCTGGGCGGCCAGCACTCGCTGTGGCGGCAGGCCGAGCGCGTCCTCGCGCCGACGCTGCTCGTCTACGGGGGACGGGATCTGCTCGTCGGCTTCCGCATGGCGCGCCGGGCCTCGGCCGCCTTCCGCGATTCGCGGCTGCTGGCCCTGCCGGACGCGGGGCACGTGGCGATGATGGAGTACCCCAGACTGGTTGCCGACGGTTTCCGTGAATTGCTCACGGAGACGACGCGGTTGACCGGACCCGTCGATTCCCGTAACGCTGCGTCCACGACGAGCGTGACGAGTACGTCGAGCGCGACGGGTGCGACAGGTGCGACAGGTGTAACGGGCACGTCGAGTGCGTTGGACACGCCGGGCACGGACACGTCGGGCACGATGAGGCACGTACCCCCGAAAGGTGACTAGTGGGACGCCATAGCCGTAAGGGCCGCGGAGACGCGCGCGACACCTCCGAGATAACGGCGGTACGCGGCGAGCGCGACCGCCCCGACGGCGCGTCCGTGCCGCAGCAGCAGGTGCGGCAGGCGCCGCCCGGCCCCTCGGCGCCCCAGGGGTGGCAGGGGCACGGGTACGGGCCTGGTCACGGGTACGGGCCTGGCCATGGCCACGGCGAGGGCACCCCGGCGCACGGCGTGCCCCGTGCCGGGTTCACGCCGCACGGCACCCCCGCCGTGCCGCACGCGCGCGGGGGCCACCCCGAGCAGCGCGAGCCGGGCGGCGGCTGGGGCGCGGACGGTACGGGCCGCGGCCCCTCCGTCGGCCCGCAGGCGCAGCACGCCACGGGAGGCGCGGCCGGACGGGTGATGAACGCCACCCCTGGAGCCTCCGTCGCGCCCGGTGCGGGGCCCGGCGGGCGGCGCGGGCCACGCCAGGAGTACCTCGACGCCTTTGACGACACCGACGTGTTCGCCCCGGGTGCCCCGAGTGTTCCGGGTGCTCCGGGCGCGGGGCGGCGCAGATCTGGGCCGTCGCGCGACGAGGGGGAGCAGGAGACGGCGCACGGCGCCGCCCGCGAGCCAGGCCCGTACGCGCGCGACGGCCTCCGCGGCCGTCCGCACCCCTCAGCGGAGGGCGGCGCGGGCGGCGACGAGACACACGCCGCGTACGCCGCCGGGTACGAGGACGACGACGATCCCCGCGACCCCCACGCACCCCGCACCGCGCGGCACGAACGGGGCGCCAAGGGGCGCACGTTCACCGGCGTTGCCGCCGCCGCGGTGACCACGGTGCTGGCGGTCGTCATCGCCGGGCAGGTCGCGGGCGGCGACCACTCCCGCGAGGACCGGGCCGAAGGCAATACCGGCAGGACCCAGGGCGAGGCGGCGCAGACCTCGCGCTCGGACGACGAACGCGGCACCCCCACCAAGCCGGAGGCCGCGCCCCTCACGTACGACGACAAGATGGGCAAGGTCTTCCCGCTCGCCGACGACTTCAAGGGCAAGGGCGGCTTCACACCTGTCGCGGGCCACGAGAAGGGGCCGGACAGCGGCAAGGTGCTGCGCTACCGCGTCGACATCGAGAAGGGGCTGCCCCTGGAGGGCGAGCTGTTCGCGCAGGCTGTGCACAAGACGCTCAACGACGACCGCAGTTGGGCGCACGACGGCGAGCGCAGCTTCGAGCGGGTCTCGTCCGGCGACGCGGACTTCGTCATCACCCTCGCGAGCCCGAAGACGACCGACGTGTGGTGCGCCAAGTCGGGGCTCGACACGAGCGTGCAGAAGGTCTCGTGCGACTCGGCCGCGACCGAGCGCGTCATGATCAACGCCTATCGGTGGGCCCAGGGCGCGAAGACCTTCGGCGACGACCACATGTACAGCTACCGGCAGATGCTCATCAACCACGAGGTCGGCCACCGCCTCGGGCACGGCCACGTCGGCTGCTCCAAGGACGGGGCGCTCGCTCCGGTGATGATGCAGCAGACCAAGTTCCTCGCCACGGGGAAGGCGAAGTGCCGCCCCAACGCCTGGCCGTATCCGACGAAGTCGTAAGTCCTGTAAGTCCTGACGGGGCGGGGCGGGGCGGGGTTGGACGGAGCGGGGTCGTGCCGGGGCGCGGCCCGGCCCCGTTCGTGCGGGTGCGCGTACTCGCGTCCGTGCGACCTGCGTGCGCCGTCCGTAAGCGCCCCGAGCCGCCTCCGATCACATTCCGCTTCCGGCCGCCGCCGTCCCCCGGACGGCCCTCGCGGCGCTGGTCACGGGGTGACACACGGGCGATGACCGGTGGCCAGAAGGCTGTCCGGTTTTCTGTGTGAACAGGCCGGAACGCCCGAGTGCCGGGAAAGTCACGGCCGTTCACCCCTTCCGGTGGCGCGACGGACAACCGTCCATCACGCACACCCGGCGCGCGCATACCGTCTTGCGCGTCACGCCACTGCCCCGCACATCGGTCAGTGGCCCCATGCGAAGGATCGATCGGGGGTGCGTTCGTGCGCATCGCACTGCTTACGGAGGGTGGTTATCCCTACGCGCGCGGTGAGTCCGTGGTGTGGTGCGACCGCCTGCTGCGCGGGCTGGAAGGCCACGAGTTCGAGGTGTACGCGCTCAGCCGCAGCGCGCGCCAGGAGGACGCGGGCTGGTGCGAGCTGCCACGCAACGTGGAGCTGGTCCGCACCGCGCCCCTGTGGGGCGGCGCCCCCGTGGACACCGCTCCCGCGCCGGGATCCGCCACCGCCGCGGGCTACGGGCGGCGCGAGCGGCGCCGCTTCGCCGAGCACTTCACCGAACTGGCCGGAGCCGTCTGCGCGGCGGATCCGGACGACGGCGGCGTCGGCCGCCGCGCCCGGACGCCGGACGCCGAAGGCGCGTCGTCGCCCTCCGGCGCCCTCCTCCTGGCGGACCGTTTCGCCGCAGGTCTGTACGGGCTGGCCGAACTCGCGCGCGAGCACGGCGGGCTGCCCGCGGCGCTCCGCTCCGAGCAGGCCGTCCGCATCCTGGAGTCGGCCTGCCGGGCGCCGGGAGCGCTGCGCGCCGCGCAGGCGGCGCAGGTCCCCGATCTGCTGGCGGTCGCCGAGCGGCTGGAGCGCGCGCTGCGCCCGCTCTCCCTCGACTGGTACGGCTACGGCCTCTCCGCCTCCCCCCACGCCGCGTCTCCGCACGCTGCCTTCGGCGCACCCGGTGCCGTCGGCCGTGCGGGGCTCGCCGGGGCCGACCTGTGCCACGCGGTGGGCGGCGGCCCCGCCGCGCTCCCCGGTCTTGTGGCCAAGCGCGCGTACGGCACGCCGCTGCTGATCACCGAGTACGGCGTGCGGCTGCGCGAGCACTACCTCTCCAGCGCGGCCGATGCGGTGGCTCCGGCTGCCGCGGGCGCGCCGGTGCGCGCGCTGCTCGCCTCCTTCCAGATGCGGCTGGCCCGTGAGGCGTACCAGCAGGCGCAGCTCATCACCCCGGGCAACGGGCACGCGCGCCGCTGGCAGGAGCGCTGCGGCGCGGAGCGCGAGCGGCTGCGCACGGTTTACCCCGGCATGGACGCCTCCCCTTTCGCCGAACTCGGCGAGCGGGCGGGGGTGTCGTCCGCTGAGGGGCCCGGAGGATCCGGACGGCCCGAAGGGGGCGGTGGCGGAGGCGGCGGGGGCGGTGGGGCGCCGAGCCTGGTGTGGGTCGGACGGATCGAGCCGTCCAAGGACCTGATCGCGCTGCTGCACGCCTTCGCGCGGGTGCGCGAGGCCGTGCCGGGGGCGCGGCTGCGGATCGTACGGACGGGTCCTGGGCGCGGACCCGAGGCCGACGCCTACGCCGCGCACTGCCAGGCACTGGCCGCGCAGCTCTTCCCCGACGAAGCGGCCGACGCGCGGACGGTCGGCGAGAGCCCCGTCGCCTTCGAGGATGTCGGCAGCCCGGTGGTACCGGCGCTCGCTGACGCCTACGCGGCAGGCGACGTCGTGGTCCTCTCCAGCGTGGTGGAGGGCTTCCCCGTCTCGCTGGTGGAGGCGATGTTCTGCGGGCGGGCGACGGTCTCGACGGACGTGGGCGCGGTGTGCGAGGTCATCGGCGGCACCGGTCTCGTCGTGCCCTCGCGCAACCCGCGCGCCCTGGCCGACACCTGTACGGCCCTGCTGCGGGACCCCGCGCGCCGGGCGCGGCTGGGCGCTGCGGCGCGGGCACGGGCGCTCGAACTGTTCACCGTGGAGCAGAACATCAAGGCATTTCGTGGCATCTACCTGGAGCTGATGTCGCACTGCCCGGCACGCCGGGGCGACGCCGTGACGACGGGTGACGGCGGGATGCCGGTGCCCTTCGCGCGTCCGGCGGAGTCCCATGTTCCGGGGCGCTGGGCGGGTACGCGACGGGACTCGGCGTCGGCGTCGGCCTCGGCCTCGGCATCCGCTTCGGCATCGGAGGCGACGGCCACGGGGGGCGGCAGGTGGCCCGGCAGCCGCCTCGTGCCGCGGCGCATGGGGCTGTGGGGGCGGTCCGGTGCGGGTGCGGGTGCGGGTGGCGGTGGCGATGTGGCCGAGGGGGCAGAGGCGGCGCGCGTGCGTGTGCCGAGCTGGGCGCGGGCCGACGCGTCCGGCCCGGTGCTGCCGGTCACGGCGGGTGTCGGCGGCCACGGCGACGCGACACGCACGGACCGCGCGGGGCGCACGGGCAGCACGTCCGGTGAGGAGGACGCACGGTGACGGCGCGCGGCGGACACGGCACACCCCCGGCCCACCTCGCCCACACGAGCGAACCGGGGCCCCCGGTGGGCGCGGACGCGTGGGACGTCCGCTCCTGGGCGCTGCTTCCGGAACCGGAGGGACCGGAGGAGGACCCGGACGGAGGCGCCGCCTCCGATGTGGAGGCGGCCTTCGGCGCCGTACGAAACGGTTCCGACGCTTCCCCGGAACGCCACCCCCTGCCGCCCGAGGCCCCGACGGAGCCCCCTGAGGCGAACGGGGACGAGCCCCCAACCCCCGACACGGACGCAGAGGACGCCCCCGGCGTGGGCGCCAGGTCCGTCAACGCGCCCCGCGAGGGCGGCATGTCCGGCGCTTCCCGCGTCGCCGACGCCCCCGGTGTGGGCGCTGCGTCCGGCGCGCCCTCCGACGTGGACGCCTCCGGTGTGGGCGCTGCGTCCGGCGCGCCCTCCGACGTGGACGCCTCCGGTGTGGGCGCTGCGTCCGGCGCTTCCCCCGACGTCAACTCCCCCGGTGAGGGCGCCGCGTCCAGCGTGTCCCTGGGCGTCGACGCGCACGTACACGGTGAAGAGGGTGCTTTCCGTGCCGCTTCTGTAAAGGAAGAAGCAAAGGGACCGACAGGTCGGCAAGGGGCGAGGTCGGGGCCCGCTGATCCCGTGCGGGGGCTGATGCACCGGTACAGGGAGTTGTGTGAGCGGGCCGTGGACCCGTTGGAGATCGCGGCCGGGCTCGAGGCGTACGGAGTCACCGACCGCACAGCCGCCCGCTTCCGGCACCGCGACGTCTTCTCGCTCGCCGAGGAGCTGTACGCGCGGGTGCCCCGGGCCGAGGAGGGCCTGGGGTCCGCGGGGCCGTCCACCGCCTCCCGTCAGGACGGCGAGGGCCAGGGCCAGGACCGGGACGAGGACGAGGGCCAGGAGGACGCGCGCGGCGTCACCGCCCGCGCGCTGCGCGCGCTCCTCCCGGCGCTCCCCGGCGCCCTGTGCGCCGCCACGCTCGCGGCGACCGGCGAGCCGCACCCCTTCCCGCACCCCGTCGTGCGCCCGTGCGTCGCGGTCGTCGGCGCGGTGGCGGTGGCCGTGGCGCTGCGGCTGGTGCTGCGCCGGGTACCCGGTACGCGGCCCATGGCGCTGTGGGTCTGCTGGCTGGTCGGCTACGCGCTCGCCGGGGACTGGCTGCTCACCCAGCTCATCGCCGGCGGCCCCGACGCGACGACATCGGCCGACGTGCGTCAGCTCACCGAGCGCGGGCGCTGGGCCGTGCCGCTGGGGCTCGCGTGCGCGGTGCTGCCAGCCGTGTGGTGCGTGCGCTGGTTCGCGGTACGGGCGCGAAGAACGCTCGCGGGCAGCCGCAGCCTGGGCGAGTTCGCCGCGGGGGTACGGCCGCTGCTGACCTCCACCGTCGCGCTGTTCACGCTGGCGCTGCTCGGGGTGCTGTCCGCGGCCGATCTCGCCGCCGGTGGACGGTCGCTGACCGTCGCGGAGCTGTCGGGCACCGCCGCGCTCGGGGTGCTGCTCTTCGCGGCGCTGCTGCTGGCCGCGCACGGCTACGCCCCCGCCGCCTCCGCCGGGCTCGGCGCCGCCTGCGTCGCGCAGGCGCTGGCCCTGGTCTCGCCGCTCGCTGCCCGGGTGCCGCGACTCGGCCCGGTCGGGCGTCCCGTCGAGGTGTTCGTCGCCGTGCTCGGTCCCGGCGCCGTGGCCGCCGTGGTCTGTCTCGGCGCGGCGCTCGGGCTGCTGGCGTACGCGTGGCGCGCGCTCACCGGTGCCTCCGCGCACCACCGCCCGGCGGCGCCCTGATGCCCGTCGCCCCCCACCCCCACCCCCACCCTCACCCCTGGCCCAGATCCGGGCCCCGGGGCTTACCCGAGCCACCACGTCACACCGACAAGGAGCAGGACCGCATGACCACAGCGAAGCCCGCGGCAGCACCACCCGCCCCGGCCTCCACCCCGGCCCCCGTCCCCACCCCCGTACAGGAGAGGGAGGACGCGCGATGAGAGTGCTGCTTCTCGGGGCCAACGGATATCTCGGCCGCTTCGTCGCCGACCGCCTGCTGGCGGACCCCGCCGTCCAGCTCACCGCACTGGGCAGGAGCGACGACGCCGATGTGCGCTTCGACCTGTCGACCGGCAGCCCGGGAGCCCTGACCCGCTTCCTCGACGCGGTGCACCCGGGCGTCGTCATCAACTGCGCCGGTGCCATCCGGGGCGGGGCGCGCGAGCTGACGCGGCACAACACCGTGGCCACGGCCACCGTCTGCGAGTCCCTGCGCCGCAGCGGCTGCGGCGCGCGCCTGGTGCACATCGGCTGCGCCGCCGAGTACGGGCCCTCGCAGGCTGGCTCGTCGACGGGAGAGGACGCGGTACCGCGCCCCGGCAGCCCGTACGGGGTCAGCAAGCTCGCCGCCACCGAGCTGGTGCTGGCGTCCGGGCTCGACGCGGTCGTGCTGCGCGTCTTCTCGCCCGCCGGACCCAGCACCCCGGCGGGGTCCCCGCTCGGGCGGCTCGCGGAGGCCATGCGGCGCGCGATGCAGCAGGGCGACAACGAGCTGAAGCTCAGCGGTCTGGGCGTGCAGCGGGACTTCGTTGACGTACGGGATGTCGCCCGCGCCGTCCACGCCGCCTCGCTATCGGCCGCGCAGGGCGTCGTCAACATCGGCACGGGCCGCGCGGTCAGGCTGCGCGACGCCGCGGCCGTGCTCGCCCGCGTCGCGGGCTACACCGGCGCCGTGCACGAGCTGGACGCGTCGGGTGCGCAGGCCGTGCAGGGCGCGCAGGCCGCACAGATGCCCGGCGCCCCGGTCCCGGCACCGTCACCGGCACACACGCCGCACGCGTCCCACACCCCCCACCCGCCCCACGGCGCGCACTCCCTGCACACACAGGGCCATCCGCAGGGCCACGCACAGGGCCACCCGCAAGGAGCGGCGGTCTCCGCGCTCTCGCAGCCCTATCCGGACGGCTGCGGCGCCTGGCAGCAGGCGGACGTACGGACCGCGCGCGACCGCCTCGGCTGGCGCCCTCGCATCGGGCTGGAGGAATCGCTCGGCGACATCTGGATGGAGGCGGCGTGCCGCATCTGATGACACCGGGCGGCGCCCGGCGCAGCGCGGGCGAGGCGGAGGCGTGGCTCGGCTTCGGGGTGCCCGGCTGGGCGCATCCGATGCTCGCGCCCCTGGAGTGGGCCGAACTGGCCCGCCCCGGGCTGCCCGTGCACTGGGTGGTGCTGAACGTGGCCGACGGGCCCGGTGCCCGCCCCGACCCGTACTGTCTGCCGGCGGCGGTCAGACTGCACGGGGCCGGGGTGGGCGTCCTGGGCCAGCTCGACCTGCGGGACGGCGCACGCGCCTTCGGTGAGCTGGTCTCCGAGGCGCACCGCTATCTCGACTGGTACGAGGTGGACGGCTTCTACCTGCGCAACTGCCCGGCCGGCCGGGAGGGCCTGCCCGACACCGGGCGCGTGGTGACGACGCTGCGCGCGCTGTGTGAGGCGGGACACGTCGTGCTGGACCACGGCACGCACCCGCACCCCGGGTACGCGGAGGTGGCCGACCAACTGGTGACCTTCCGCGGTGAGTGGCCTGACTACCGCTGGTCGCAGGTGGCCGAGTGGACGGCGGACCACCCGCCGTGGCGCTTCTGCCACCTCGTCCACGGCGTTCCGCGCACGCATCTCGAAGAGGCGCTGCGCATCGCCTGCTGGCAGGGCGCGGGCACCGTCTACTTCACCGACAGGTCAGGGCGTGACGGCAGCGACCCCTGGGGAACGCTGCCCGGCTACTGGGACGAGATCGTCTCGCGCATCGGACCTGGTGTCTCGGAATGAGATAGGGCGTGGCAGTGTTACAGGCAGCACAACCGTACGTTCCACCGACCAACGGAGTCCCCGTGTCGCTGCCACCCCTGGTCGAGCCGGCTTCCGAGCTCACCGTCGACGAGGTCCGCAGGTACTCCCGCCACCTGATCATCCCCGACGTGGGAATGGACGGGCAGAAGCGGCTGAAGAACGCCAAGGTGCTCGCCGTGGGCGCGGGCGGCCTGGGCTCGCCCGCGCTGATGTACCTGGCCGCGGCCGGTGTGGGCACCCTGGGCATCGTCGAGTTCGACGAGGTCGACGAGTCGAACCTCCAGCGCCAGATCATCCACAGCCAGTCCGACATCGGCCGCTCCAAGGCCGAGTCCGCGAAGGACACCGTGCTCGGGATCAACCCGTACACCACGGTGAACATCCACGAGGAGCGTCTCGACTCCTCGAACGTGATGGAGATCTTCGCCGGCTACGACCTGATCGTGGACGGCACGGACAACTTCGCGACGCGCTATCTGGTCAACGACGCGTGCGTGCTGCTGAACAAGCCGTACGTCTGGGGCTCGATCTACCGCTTCGACGGCCAGGCGTCGGTCTTCTGGAGCGAGCACGGTCCGTGCTACCGCTGCCTCTACCCGGAGCCCCCGCCGCCCGGCATGGTGCCGAGCTGCGCCGAGGGCGGCGTGCTGGGCGTGCTGTGCGCGTCGATCGGTTCCATCCAGGTCAACGAGGCCATCAAGGTCCTCGCGGGCATCGGCGACCCGCTCGTCGGCCGCCTGATGATCTACGACGCCCTGGAGATGAACTATCGCCAGGTCAAGGTACGCAAGGACCCCGACTGCGCGGTCTGCGGCCCGAACGCCACGGTCACCGAGCTGATCGACTACGAGGCGTTCTGCGGCGTCGTCTCCGACGAGGCGCAGGAGGCCGCCGCCGGTTCGACCATCACTCCGAAGCAGCTCAAGGAGTGGATGGACGAGGGCGAGAGCATCGAGGTCATCGACGTCCGCGAGAAGAACGAGTACGAGATCGTCTCGATCCCGGGCGCGAAGCTGATCCCGAAGGACGAGTTCCTGATGGGCAACGCGCTCCAGGGCCTTCCGCAGGACAAGAAGATCGTCTTGCATTGCAAGACGGGTGTCCGCTCCGCGGAAGTCCTCGCCGTGCTGAAGAACGCGGGCTTCGCCGACGCCGTGCACGTCGGCGGCGGCGTCATCGGCTGGGTCAACCAGATCGAGCCGGACAAGCCCGTTTACTGACGCCGACGCGCAGAAGGGCGCCGTAAGGCACCGTCCGGCATATCGGGCACAGAGCGAAACGGAAGGGCCCGGCCCGCGCATTCCGCGCGGGCCGGGCCCTTCGCTTGCGCGGGGTGCGGCGGCGGCAGTCAGGGGCAGACGGAGCCGTCGGCCGGGACCTTGCCCTTCAGGAGGTACGCGTTGACCTTCGCGCGGACGCAGTCGTCGCCGCTGTCGTAGGCACCGTGCCCCTCACCCTTGTAGGTGAGTTTCACGCCGACCCCCTCGCCAAGGCTCCGCTGCATCTGCCGCGTGCCCTCGTAGGGCGTCGCCGGGTCGCCCGTCGTGCCCACCAGCAGGATCGGCGCCGAGCCCTTCGCGTCGACGGGCGGGGTCTGCCAGCGGCCCCGTACCGGCCAGCCGTCGCACTGCGCCATGCCCCACGCGGACATCGGGCCGAAGACCGGTGATGCCGCCGTGAAGTCCGGCAGCTTCCGCTCGATGTCGTGGGGGCCGTAGCGCTGGCGCGCGTCGGCGCAGCCGATGGCGGTCAGCGAGGACTGGAGCGTGCTGTAGCTGCCGTCCTGGTTGCGGCCGTTGAGGGAGTCGGCGAGCAGGAGCAGGGTGCTGCCGTCCCCCTGGCCGAGCGCTTCGTCGAGCCCTTCGGTGAGGTACTGCCACAGGTCGCGCGAGTAGAGGGCCTGCGCGATGCCGCCCTCGGCCAGCGACTCCGTCAGCTTCCGCCCGCTGTCCGTGGGCAGGGGGCGCGCGTCGAGCTGGGCCAGCAGCTCCGTGATCCGCCGCTTCGCCTCCTCCGGGTCCTGGCCGACGGGGCACTCCTCGCCCTTGCGCGCGCAGGCGGCCAGATAGTTGTCCAGGGCGAGCTGGAAGCCCTTCGCCTGGTCGAGCGAGCCCTGCTCGGGCGTGGTCGTCGGGTCGACGACGGCGTCGAAGGCGGCCCTGCCCACCCGGTCGGGGTAGAGGTGCGCGTAGACGCCGCCCAGCTCGGTGCCGTAGGAGAAGCCGAAGTAGTGCAGCCGCTCGTCGCCCAGCACATGGCGCATCAGGTCCATGTCGCGCGCCGTGTTCTCGGTGGTCAGGTGGGGGAGCAGCCGTCCGGTCCGCTTCTCGCACGCGTCGGCGAACGCGCTCTGGCGGCTCAGCAGCCGCTCGCGCTCGCCGTGCGTGTCGGGCGTCCAGTCAGCGGCGAAGTACGCGTCCAGGCGCTTGCCGCTCAGACAGCGCACGCCCTCACTGCGGCCGACGCCGCGCGGGTCGAAGCTGACGAGGTCGTAGCGGCTGTGCAGCTTCGCGTAGTCCTTGCCGAAGGAGGGGAGGGTGGCGACGCCCGAGCCGCCGGGCCCGCCGAAGTTGAAGAGGAGCGAGCCCACCCGCTCGCGGCCGTTGTCGCGCTTCTTGGCGCGGATCATCTCGATGCGGACGGTGGAGCCGCCCGGCTTCGCGTAGTTCATCGGCGCCTTGAGCGTCGCGCACTCCCAGCCCGTGCCGTCGGGGAGGGGCGAGGGGGAGCCGCCCGCTTCGCCCTGGGCCGCGTTCGGCGCCGGGCAGGGCGACCAGCGCAGGCGCTGGCCGGTCAGTTCCCGGGGGAGGCCGCTGGTGGACGAGGTCGGCGAGGCGGTCGTCGCGGCGTCCTGGTCGCGCCCCGAGGAGTGCTCGCCCGGCGACGACGGGGCCGTGCTGCCCGTGCCCTGGTCGCCGGAGCGCCCTGGACTGCTGCCGCCCGGCCCCTCGCCCCCGTCCCCGCCCCCGCATCCCGACGCCGTGCCCGCGGCGAGGAGGAGGGCGGCGGCCAGGGCTATGGAGTGGGTTATGGAGTGCCGTGCGTTCGGCCTTCCGGTCGCGGGTCGCGGCATGGATGACCTCCCGGGGAGCGCCGTCCGCTGCGTCGGCGCGCGGCGCGCGGTGGGTGTGCCTGGAGTGCCATCGTGCGGGGGCCCGCGACGGGGGGCGCGCTGTGCGGTGCGTACGAGTGGCGTCACCGGAACGGGTGAGGGGCGGCGCCCATGCCGACGTGGCGCCCATGCCGACGCGCCCCGGCCCCGGTGCTCCGGCGGAGGCTCCGCCCCCACTTACGGTGACTGCGGCGACTACGGCGCCTACAGCGCGCCCTTCCGCGTCAGCTGGGTGAAGGAGACCCAGCCCGGCAGCACCGGGAACCACAGCGTCATCAGCCGGAACAGCAGCACCGCGGGCGTCGCGACCTCCTTGGGCACCCCGAACGCGATGAGCCCCGCGATCAGCGCCGCCTCCACCGCGCCCAGGCCGCCCGGCGTCGGCGCGGCCGAGCCCAGCGCGTTGCCGGCGAGGAAGACCACCGCGAGGCTGGCGTAGCTCGCCTCGTGACCGAAGGCCCGTACGCAGGCGTCCAGGCACATCACGAACAGCAGCGTCAGCAGCAGCATGCCGCCGATGCCCGTCAGCAGCTTCTGCGGGCGCTGCACGACGTCCAGCATGCGCGGGACGACCCCGGCGAACAGGGAGCGCAGCCGGTCGGAGACGAACCTGCGCAGCCCCGGGATCGCCGTCACGATCAGCACCAGCACCGCCGCCGTCAGCAGGCCCGCGATGACGGTGCGGGACGGCGACAGCGTCGGCGTGTGCTCGGTCCCCGTGAGGTAGCCGAAGAAGAGCAGCAGGAGGATGTGGCTGCCCAGACCGAAGAGCTGCGAGGCGCCCACACTGGCCACCGCGTGCCCGGGGCGGACTCCGGCGCGCTGGAGGAAGCGGGTGTTGAGCGCGACGCCGCCCACGGCCGCTGGCGCCACCAGCTTCACGAAGGAGCCCGCGACCTGCGCGAGCACCGTCCGCACGAACGAGACCTTCTCCGGGACGAAGCCCAGCAGCGACATGGCGGCGGCGATGTAGGTGAGCGCGGAGAAGAGCACGGCGCCGCCGACCCAGGCCCAGTTGGCCTCGCCGACGACCTTGCTGAACTCCACCTGGCTGAGCTGCGTGAGCAGGAAGTACGCGGCGAGCGCGCCCGCGATGAAGCTGACCAGGGTGCGTGGCCTGATGCGCTCCAGCCTGGCGGGCTCTATCGGGGCCTGCGGCCTGATCAGCAGCACCTGCTGCCGGATCTGCGCGAGCAGGTCCTCCTCGCGGGCCTCCTCCATGGCCTCGTCTATGGCCCGCTTCTCGGCGTTCTTCTCGGCACGCAGCGACTTGCGGTCCTGCGCCGCTGCCTGTGCCGTGTGCGCGCTCTCCTCCTTGGCCTCCCTGTTGGCGCGGGACGCCTCCAGCACGGCCGCGCGCTCCCGCTGGGCGCGCTCCTTGGCGAGGCGGCGCAGCGTGGTGCGGGTGCTGCGGCTGAGCGCGATCGGCTGGAGCAGCGGCAGGCTGTCGGCCACCGCGTCGGGCCCCAGCACGTCGACGGCCGCCGCGACGGCGCGCTCGGCGCCGACCCGCAGCCCGAACGTCGTCAGCAACTGCGCCACGTCCATGCGCAGGACGAGGTCGCCCGCCGCGATCTCGCCGCCGCGCAGATCCGTGAGGTAGACGGTGCCGGAACGATCCACCAGAAGCGCGTCGCCGACGAGGCGCCGGTGGGCGATGCGGCGCGACTGGAGCGCCTCGACCTGCCGCCAGGCGGCCCTGACCAGCTCGTCGGTGATCTCCTCGTCCGGGGTGGCGTCGAGGGAACGGGCGCCGATGTGCTCGTAGACGAGCATCACCGCGTCCGGGCCCAGCTCGGAGGTGGCGATCAGCCGGGGCGCGTTCGCGCCCGCCGCGATGGCCGCGTACGCGAGCAGCGCCTCCTGCTCCAGCGCCTGGCGCAGCGACTGGAGGCTGCGGCGCTGGGTGATGCCGCGCAGCGTGAGGCGGCGCCAGACCCGGTAGAAGAAGCCCTGCGCCTGTTGCTCGCGGTCGACGACGGTGACGTCGATGGGCGGCCCGTCCTCCAGGGTGACGCGGTAGCGGCGCCCACGGTCGCGGTAGCCGGGGTCGCGCCGGTCGGCGTGCGTGGGCTCCGGCTCCTCGACGCGGACGGCGGCGACGGGCTTGAAGCCGACGCGCCGCAGCCCGGCGAGGAGCGTCTGCCCCGTGGGGCGCACGTTGGGCGTGCCGACGGCGTAGAGGGTGCCGTAGGCGACGGTCCAGCCGATCAGCACCGTCACGATGATCGAGAAGGGTGTCGAGTAGCCGGGGATGAGGACGGCGAAGGCGTTGAGCAGCAGCACCGCCCACAGCAGCACCCGCCAGCGGGGGCGGCGGGCCATGCCGACGGCCGTCATATAGGCGATGACGGGCGCCAGGTAGCTGTGCACCGGGGTGGTGAGATCGGTGTTGGTGATCTGCTTGGTGAGCGCGTCCCTGATCGAGTCGGGCGCGCCCTCCGCCACCCACAGGTCCGTGGCCAGCGAGGCGCCGTGTGCGAGGACGGCGGCGAGCACCCCGTCCGCGATCCGCAGCCCGTCGCGCTTGATCAGCCGCTCGATGGCGAACGCGACGGGCACGAGGAGCACGGCGATGCTCGACGCGAGACCGGTGAGGCTGATCAGCAGGGGCGGGGCCTGCTGGGTGCCCTTGTCGATGTCCTGTTCCAGACCGGCCGTGGTGCCGTGCGCGAAGTTGGCGATGACGAGCACGACGGCGATGCCGAGCAGGCCGAGCGCGAGCCGCAGCAGGTCGGCGGGGCGGTGCACGCGGGCCGAGAGCAGCGGCTCGTCGCTCTCGACGTGGTCCGCGCTGACGGCTTCGCGCCGGTCGGCGGCGTCCCTCGTGGCCGTGGCCTTTCCGCCCGTGCCTCCGGTTCCGGTGGCCTTCGCGGACGTGCCGGGGTCCGCACGGTGGCTTCCGCTCCGGGCCCCGCTCCGGGCTCCGCCCCGGTTCTCGTCCCCGCTCTCGTCCCCGCTCTCGCCACGGCTCCCGGCGTGGGCGTCCGCGCCGGGGCCCGGCCGGTCGGGGCGCGCCTCGCCGGACGCCTCTGTGTCCGTTTCATCCCGGTCGTCCCGGTCGTCGCCGGGGCCGTCCTGGGCGTGCGCGCCCGTGGTCTTCCGGTCCGGGCGGGGCCCGCCCGTGCCCGTGCCGTCCACGCTGGTTTCCTCCGTGTGCCGGGCAGCACCGGCAGCGGCAGGGGACGCCTCCCGAGGAGGCTGTTCACCGTGCCGCTGTCCGGATGTCGTTTCGTCTTGGTCTCGTATCACTCGTCACCGCCCGGAAGATGGTGGCACGAGGGGGTGGCACATGGGGGCACGAGGGGGCATTCCGGGGGCGCGAGATACGCAACATCCAGGTGGGACGCGGTGTGAGGGTGAGCGGCACGTCCCTGGGAGAGCGCGGGGCGGGGGACGGAGCGCACGAGGGAACGGGCGCGGGAGCGGGCAGCGGAACGGACCGCGGAACGGACCGCACCGCTCCGCCCGGGGAGCCCCCGTTGTCGGTGCCGTACGGCACCATTGCCCGCATGGATGGGACCGAACCCCCCGAGCTGCCGGAGTACGCGGAGCGGGTCCTCGATGTCGCGGACCGCATCCCGCCGGGCCGCGTGATGACGTACGGGGACATAGCCGAGTGGCTCGAAGAGGGCGGCCCGCGCCAGGTGGGCCGGGTGATGGCGCTGTACGGAGGGGTGGCGCCCTGGTGGCGTGTGGTGCGCGCGGACGGCGCGCTGCTGCCGGGCCAGGAGCTGCGTGCCCTGGAGCACTATCAGGCGGAGGGCACCCCGCTGCGCGCGGCGGGACGCACGTCGGAGGGTCACATTCCGCGCATCGACATACGCCGGGCCAGGTGGGACGGGGACGGCGGCTGACGGCCACCCGGCGCTGCTGCTCACACCTACCAGCTTCCGCCATGCCGCCTGACCGCATGCGCCGGGCCGTCCGTACGGAGTACACGGTCCACGCCGGGTGCGCGGTCCGTATGTGACGCACGGTCCGTGCGGAGTACCCGGTCCGCACGGGGTGCCAGGTTCGTACGGAGCGGAGGAGCAACGCGCTGCGACTCGTGTGCCCGCTGGCGTAGCGTCTGCACCATTCAGCACAGACCCTCCCCAAGGCGATCCACTTGAGCTCCTCCATCCCGTCCGTCCCGTCCGACACGCACCGGCCCCCGCCTGCCCAGGGCGCCGCCGGTGCGTACCGGCTGGTGCGTGCCCCGCTGGGACCGGTGGATCCTCCTGCCTTGGACGCAGCGCAGCGCGCTGTGGTTGACCATGAGGAAGGACCGCTGCTCGTCCTCGCAGGGCCCGGCACCGGCAAGACGACGACGCTGGTCGAGGCCGTCGCGCGGCGGGTGCGCGCGGGCGGCGATCCCGAGCGCATCCTCGTGCTCACCTTCAGCCGCAAGGCGGCCGTCGAGCTGCGCGACAGGATGGCGGCCCGCCTCGGGGGCACGGGTGCCCCGCAGGCCACCACCTTCCACTCGTACTGCTACGCGCTGGTCCGCGCCCACCAGGACGCCGACCTCTTCGCCGAGCCGCTGCGCCTCCTCTCAGGGCCTGAGCAGGACCTCTATCTGCGCGAGCTGCTCGCCGGCCAGACCGAGCTGGAGCGCGAGGGCCGCGCCCGGGTGCGCTGGCCCGACGAGCTGCGCGCCTGCCTGACCACGCGCGGCTTCGCCGACGAGGTCCGCGCCGTGCTGGCCCGCAGCAGGGAGCTGGGCCTCGGCCCCGAGGCGCTCGGCGCGTTCGCGCGCGGCGCCGGACGCCCGGACTGGCGGGCCGCCGCCGGTTTCCTCGCCGAGTACCTCGACGTCATCGACATGCAGGGCGTACTCGACTACGCGGAACTGGTGCACAGGGCCGTGCTGCTCGCCGAGCGCCAGGAGACGGCGCGGGAACTGCGGGCGCGCTACGACGCGGTGTACGTCGACGAGTACCAGGACACCGACCCCTCACAGGTCCGGCTGCTCCGCGCCCTCGCGGGCGACGGGCGCACCCTGGTGGCCTTCGGCGACCCGGACCAGTCGATCTACACGTTCCGGGGCGCCGACGTGAACGGCATCCTGGACTTCCCCGAGAGCTTCCCCCGCCGCTCCGGGGACCCGGCCCCGGTCACCGTGCTGGCCAGTAGCCGCCGCTCGGGCGCACGGCTGCTGGCCGCGACCCGCGAGTTCACCCGCCGCATGCCCCTGCCGAGGCTTCCGGCCGACGCCGTACGCGCCCACCGCGGGCTGTCAGCGGCGCGCCCCGGCGGCAGGGTGGAGGTGTTCACCTATCCGACGGCCGGGTCCGAACTCGACAACATCGCCGACATCCTGCGCCGCGCCCACCTCGAAGACGGTGTGCCGTGGGGCGAGATGGCGGTGCTGGTCCGCGCGGGGGGCCGCACCATCCCCGCCGTGCGCCGTGCCCTGACGTCCGCCGGTGTCCCCCTCGACATCGACGGCGACGACGTCCCCCTCCGCCACGAGCCCGCGGTCGCCCCCTTGCTGACGGCACTGCGCGCCGTGGCCCAGGCGACGGCGGGGGTGCCCTCGCGGGTCCCCTCCGACGCGGCGGACCCCGACGGCGTGGGTGCTCCCGACGACGACGGCGCGGGCGCGAACGCGGATGCCGGTGCGGACGGCACCGGAGCGGCCCGCGACGCGGCCCAGCCCGAGGGTGAGAGGGACAGCGGCACCCGGAGCTGGCTGGACACCGAGACCGCGCTCGCGCTCCTCTCCTCACCCCTGGGCGGCATGGACGCCGCCGACCTGCGACGGCTCGGCCGCGCGCTGCGCGAGGAGGAGCGCGCGGCGGGCGAGAGCGTGCCGCGCCCCTCGGACGAGCTGCTGGCCGAGGCGCTGGCGGAGCCGGAACGGCTCGTGGCGCACGACCCCTCGTACGCGCGCGGCGCCCAGCGCCTCGGCCTGCTCCTGCGCAAGGCGGGCGAACTGCTCACTGGCGGCGGCACCGCGGAGGAGGCGCTGTGGGAGCTGTGGCACGGCACCCCGTGGCCGCAGCGGCTGGAGCGCGCGGCGCTGCGCGGCGGCGCTGCGGGCCGCAACGCCGACCGCGATCTGGACGCGGTCTGCGCACTGTTCGAGACGGCGGCCCGCGCGGAGGAACGCGGCGGAGGCCGGGGCGCCCTCAACTTCCTGGAGGAGGTCGACGCGCAGGACATCGCCGCCGACACCCTCTCGGGCCGCACCGTGCGCCCCGACGCCGTACGGCTGATGACCGCGCACCGCGCCAAGGGCCTGGAGTGGCGGCTGGTGGTCGTGGCGGGCGTCCAGGAGGGGCTGTGGCCCGACCTGCGGCGGCGCGGCTCGCTCCTGGAGGCCGACCGCATCGGCCGCGACGGCCTCGCCGAACCGCTCCCGCCCGGCGCCCTCCTGACCGAGGAGCGCAGGCTGTTCTACGTGGCGGCCACCCGCGCCAAGGAACGCCTCGTCGTCACCGCCGTGCGCGCGCAGGCCGACGACGGCGACCAGCCCTCCCGGTTCCTGGCCGAGCTGGGCGTCGAGCCCCAGTCCGTGGTGTCCCGGCCGCGCCGTCCGCTCGCGGTCGCCGCGCTCGTCGCCGAACTGCGCGCCACCACCGTCGACCCCGCCGCGTCCCCCGAGCTGCGCGAGGCGGCGGCGCTGCGGCTCGCGCGGCTCGCGGCGCTGCGCGACGACGAGGGCTACGCGCTCGTCCCCGCCGCGCATCCGCAGCGCTGGTGGGGCCTGTACGAGCCGACGCGCTCCGAGGTCCCGCTGCGCGACAGGGACCAGCCCGTCACCCTGTCCGGCAGCGCGCTGGACCAGCTCGCCAACACCTGCTCCCTCCAGTGGTTCCTGGCCCGCGAGGTGAAGGCGGACGCGCCGTCCACGGCGGCGCAGGGCTTCGGGAACGTGCTGCACGTCCTCGCCGACGAGGTCGCCTCGGGCGGTACGCCCGCCGATCTCGACGTGCTGATGGAACGGCTCGACTCGGTCTGGGACGGGCTCGTGTTCGACGCGCCGTGGAAGTCGCACCAGGAGAAGGAGAGCGCGCGCGCCGCGCTGGAGCGGTTCCTGCGCTGGCACGTCATGGAGCGCGGCGAGAAGCGGCAGGCGGTCGGCAGCGAGCACGGCTTCGACGTGACGCTGAGCGCGGGCGAACACGAGGTGCGCATCCGGGGCAGCATGGACCGGGTCGAGAGCGACGGGCAGGGGCGCGCGTACGTCGTCGACTTCAAGACCGGCAAGGCGAAGCCCACCGGCGAGGAGGTCGCCCGCCACCCGCAGCTCGCGGTCTATCAGCTCGCGGTGCGCGAGGGGGCGACCGACGACCTCTTCGAGGGGCACAGGCCGGAGCCGGGCGGCGCCGAACTCGTCCACCTGCGCCTCGGCGCCGCCAAGCGCGACGGCGGCGACACCCTGCCCGCCGTCCAGCAGCAGGGCCCCCTGGAGGACGGTCCCGCGCAGGGCGAGGAGGCGGCCCAAGAGACGGCACAGGGGGAAGGGGAGTGGGTCGGCGAGCTGCTGGCGACGGCCGCAGGGCGTGTCCTGGACGAGCGGTTCACCCCGTCGCCCGGCCAGCACTGCACGCACTGCTCCTTCCGGGGCGCCTGCTCGGCTAGGCCGGAGGGTCGGCAGATCGTCGAGTGACGGGCCTTGCGAGGATAGGGGCCGGTTCCGGCTGTTCCGGAGCGGTATTCCCGGAGCGGTGATCCGGGGCACATTCCGACAAGGGGGATGGGCAGTGGCGGCGGAAATGCCGAAGAGTGTCGTCGTGGGCGCCGTGGTCTGCGCGGTCGTCCTCGCGGGCATCGCGGGCTGCGGCGACGACGGTGAGAGCGGCGGCAAGGACCACGCGGGTTCGGCCCGCAAAGCGGAGGACAGCCCCTCGGCGGGCTCCGGCGCGGACGCGGGGGACACCGCGGAGCAGCGGCTCGCCGACCGCGCGGTCAAGGCGATGAAGTCCGCGCCCTCCATGAAGGCGAAGGGCGGGATCGCCGCGGGAGGGCAGCAGCGCGTCACCTTCGACATGGCGCTGACCCGGAGCGGCGAGTGCACCGGGGACGCCGGGGTGGGCGGCGGCTCGGCCGAGGTGCGCAAGAAGGGCGCCAGCAGCTATCTGAAGGCGGACGACGCGTTCTGGAAGGTCCTGGGCCAGAGCGGCGGCGAGGGCGGCCAGGCCGCCTCGGCCGCGGGCGACCTGCTCAAGGGGCGCTGGCTGAAGGTCCCGCGCGGCGCGGTGGCGCAGGGAGGCGCCACGGAGCAGGACGGCGGCTCGTCCTCGCCTGCCGAGGACCCCACCGCCTTCTGCACCCTCAGCGCCCTGCTCACCGAGCTGGACGCGGGCGACATGAAGGGCGCGAAGAAGGGCGCCCTCACGAAGGTCGGCGGCGAATCCGCGATTCCGCTCACCGTGAAGAAGAACGGTGCGACGCGTACGACGTACATCGCGGCCGAGGGCGAGCCCTACATCCTCAAGACGGTGAAGGAGGGCGGCGAAGCGCCCGGGACCGTGACGTTCTCCGGCTTCGGCGACCCGGTCGACGTGACCACCCCGCCGCCCGGCGAGACCGTCGACGTGGGCCAGTTGCTCAAGAGCGGCGCGTTCTAGCGGCGTAGCGGCAGAGGGCGGGGCGGGCGCGAGGCGGCGGGGCGCCGGGTCCGGGGCACGGTGCGACGGGGGACAGGGCGCCGGGGCGTGTGCCCCACCTGTCCCGGTGAGCTTGGTCACCCGCGTCCACCGCACCCCGCCCCTAGGCCGTTTCGTTTGGATCAGTCGGTCGTTGGCGTGGTGTGCCGTTGACTGACGCGCAGTGGGCGCGGATCGAGCCGATACTGCCGGACCGGACGCCGAAGCGGGGTGGCCGGTGGCGGGACCACCGTGAGGTGATCGACGCGATCGCCTTCAAGTTCCAGACCGGAACGCAATGGGTCCACCTGCCGGAGAAATACGGCAACTGGCGGGGCGTGTACAACCGGCTGCGGATGTGGGCCCTCGACGGCACCTGGGAGCGGGTGTTCACCGCCCTGATGGCCCAGGCCGACGCCGAAGAGGACCTGGGCTGGGCGGTCTCGGTGGACTCCACCATCGTGCGCGCCCACCAGCACGCGGCCGGGGCCCGCAAAAAGGGGCCCCGCCCGGTGAACCCGACGACCATGCCCTCGGCCGCTCCCGCGGCGGACTGACCACCAAGGTCCACCTCACCGCAGACGCCCGCTGCCGGCCCTTGGCGTTCGTTCTCACCGCCGGGCAGGCCGGTGACGCGCCCGCCTTCGAAGAGGTCATGGCCCGCCTGCGCGTGCCCCGGCCGCGAGGACGGCCCCGCACCAGGCCGGATGTGGTCCTGGCCGACAAGGCATACTCCTCCCGCGCCATCCGCGAGCACCTGCGCCAGCGCGGCATCCGCGCGGTGATCCCCGTCCCGGCCGACCAGCGGAGCCATCGGCTGCGTCGCGGAAGCCGGGGCGGCAGACCACCAGCCTTCGACCGCGAGACCTACAAGCAGCGCAACACCGTCGAGCGGTGCATCAACCGCCTCAAGCAATGGCGGGGCATCGCCACCCGCTACGAGAAGACCGCCACCATCTACCTGGCCGGACTCCACATCGCAGGCATCTTCCTCTGGTCCGCCCGATGATCTAAACGAAACGGCCTAGGGGGTGTCTTCGACGTCCCGTCTGGGCCGCGCCGCCTGGCACGCACGCTCGCGACGTTGTCGGTCGTCAGCGCAGCCCTCCCCCAGGCCCTGCGGGCTGGGAGGGGCCCCTGCGCTTTCCTCCCTCCGCCTTGCGATCGCACGCACCAGACTCCCCCAGCTACCGCTGGGAGGTGCCCCGGCGGCCCCCGGCCTGGCGGCCGGACGACGCTACGTCGAAGACACCCCCTAGCCCTCACCGACCGCCGCACGGCGTCAGTTGTCGGCGCGGGCCGCTACGGTCTCTTGAGTGCCCGCACAGCTCAGCGATCCCGAGCAGCTCAAGCAGCTCCTCGGCATCCCGTTCACCCCGGAGCAGATGGCCTGCGTCACCGCGCCGCTCGCTCCGCAGGTGATCGTGGCCGGGGCGGGCTCGGGCAAGACGACGGTCATGGCGGCCCGGGTCGTCTGGCTGGTCGGCACGGGGCGGGTCGCGCCCGAGCGGGTGCTCGGCCTCACCTTCACCAACAAGGCGGCGGGCGAACTGGCCGAACGCGTCCGCAAGGCCCTCGTCCAGGCCGGGGTCACAGATCCGGACCCCGCCGACCCCGAGCAGGCCCCCGGCGAGCCCCGGATCTCCACGTACCACGCCTTCGCCGGTCAACTGCTGACCGATCACGGGCTGCGCCTCGGCCTGGAGCCCGGCGCCCGGCTGCTCGCCGACGCCACCCGCTTCCAGCTCGCGGCGAGCGTCCTGCGCGCGGCGCCAGGCCCCTTCGAAGCGCTCACCAAGTCCGTGCCCGCGCTCGTCGAGGACCTGCTCGCGCTGGACTCCGAACTCGCCGAGCACCTGGTCGCGCCGGACGAGCTGCGCGCGTACGACGCCGGACTGCTCAGCACGCTGGAGCACGTCAAACTCACCAACGCGGCGCTGCGCAAGATCCCGCAGGCCGCGCAGGGCAGGAGCGAGCTGCTCGGTCTCGTGGAGGAGTACAGGCGGCGCAAGCGCGAGCGCGATCTGCTCGACTTCGGCGATCAGATCGCGCTGGCCGCCACCCTCGCGCGCGACGTCCCGGAGGTCGGACGGCTGCTGCGCGAGCAGTTCTCCGTCGTGCTCCTCGACGAGTACCAGGACACGTCCGTCGCCCAGCGCGTCATGCTCGCCGGGCTCTTCGGCACGGGGTCCCCGCGCGACGGCGCCTCGGCGCGGGGCGGCACGGGCCACGCGGTCACCGCCGTCGGCGACCCCTGTCAGGCGATCTACGGCTGGCGCGGCGCCTCCGTCGCCAACCTGGACGACTTTCCCGTCCACTTCCCGGCCGTGGACGGTCCGGAGGGGGCCGGTCCCGAGGGCGGCGGCCCGTCCCGTGAGGGCCCGCGCCCCGCGCCCCGCTTCTCCCTCAGCGAGAACCGCCGCAGCGGCGGCCGTCTGCTGCACCTCGCCAACGGGCTGGCCGCCCCGCTGCGCGAGCGCCACGAGGGCGTCGAGGCCCTGCGTCCCGCGCCGGGCGCCGAGCGGGACGGGCTCGTGCGCTGCGCACTCCTGCCCACCCACGCCGAGGAACTGGACTGGCTCGCCGACTCCCTCGCGCACCTGGTGCGCACGGGCACGCCGCCCGGCGAGATCGCCGTGCTGTGCCGGGGCGCGGGCGACTTCGCGGAGATCCAGGGGGCGCTGGTCGCGCGGGACGTGCCCGTCGAGGTCGTCGGACTGTCCGGGCTGCTGCACCTGCCGGAGATCGCCGATCTCGTCGCCATGTGCGAGATCCTCCAGGACCCCACGGCCAACGCCCCCCTGGTGCGGCTCCTCACCGGCCCGCGCTGGCGCATAGGCCCCCGCGACCTCGCGCTGCTGGGGCGGCGCGCCCGGCTGCTGGTGCGGCACGGTGCGGACGGGGACGACGACGACCCGGACCGGCGGCTGGCCGCGGCCGTCGAGGGGACGGACCCGGCCGAGGTCACCTCGCTCGCCGACGCCCTGGACACCTTCCTGGAATCCGACGGCTACGAGGACGAGCTGCCCTTCTCCGCCGCCGCACGAGTGCGCTTCGCGCGGCTGGCCGCCGAGGTCAGGGAGCTGCGCCGCTCGCTCGCCGACCCGCTGATGGACGTGCTGCACCGGGTGCTGGCCGTCACCGGGCTCGAAGTGGAACTCTCCGCATCGCCGCACGCCGTCGCCGCCCGCCGCCGCGAGACCCTCGCCCACTTCCTCGACATCGCGGCGGGCTTCGCCTCTCTGGACGGCGAGGCCACGCTGCTCGCCTTCCTCGGCTTCCTGCGCACCGCCGAGCGCTACGAGAAGGGGCTCGACAGCTCACTGCCCGGCGGCGAGGACACGGTGAAGGTGCTCACCGCGCACAAGTCCAAGGGCCTGGAGTGGGACGTGGTGGCGGTGCCCGGGCTCGTCGCGAAGCAGTTCCCCAGCGAACAGGCCCGCGAGTCCTGGCTCACCCAGCCGCGCGTGCTGCCCCAGCCCCTGCGCGGCGACGCGGCGACGCTGCCCGGGGTCGACGAGTGGAGCGCCAAGGGCGTCAAGGACTACGACACGGCCACGCGCGACCACCAGGCCACCGAGGAACTGCGCCTCGGCTACGTCACCTTTACACGCGCCCGCTCCCTGCTGCTCGGCTCGGGGCACTGGTGGGGCCCGGCCCAGAAGCGGCCCCGTGGGCCCTCGCGCTTCCTGGAGGCACTGCGGGAGCACTGCGAGGCGGACTCGGCGCACGGCGAGGTCGAGGTCTGGGCCGACGCCCCGGAGGAGGGCGCGGAGAACCCGGCGCTCGCGGAGGCCCGGCGCGAGCGGGCGTGGCCGCTGTCCCTGGACGCGGACGCGATGGCCCGCCGCCGCGCGGCGGCACGGGCGGTCCTCGCCCACCTGGAGGACGGTACGGACGCGTCCGACGGTGCCGACGCCCCCGTAGCGCCCGATCCGGACCCGGACCCGGCCCCTCCGGAACCGGACCCCGAGCACGAGCCGTCCCCGGAACCCGACCCCTTCCTGGACCCCGATCCGTACGACGAGCCGTATGACGCCCCGTACGACGACCCGGCCCCGTACGAGCACGTACCGGACCCGTACGAGGACGACCCGCACTCGTACGAGGACGACGACCCGTACCCGGCGGGGGCGCGGGGCCGCATCCCCGCGCCGTCACGTGCCCCGGATGCCGACGGAGAGGCAGCCCCCGGCCTCACCCCGGAGGAGGCCAGGCTCGCCGAGTCCTGGGACCGGGACCTGGAGGCGCTCGCCGGGGAGCTGCGGCGCTCGCGCGCCACCGTGCGCGACGTCCCCCTGCCCGTGTCCCTCTCCGCGACGCAGCTCCTGCGCCTCTCCCGCGACCCCGACGGGTTCGCGCGCGAGCTGGCCCGCCCCATGCCACGTCCGCCTCGGCCCTCCGCCGCGCGCCGGGGCACCCGCTTCCACGCCTGGGTGGAGTCCCGCTTCGAGGCGCTGACCCTCCCGATGCTCGGGCCCGACGAGCTGCCGGGCGCCGGGGAGTACGCGGACGGGGGCGAGGAGCCCCCGGAGATCGCGGACGAACGGGACCTGGAGGCGCTCAAGGAGGCGTTCGCGCGTACGCCCTACGCGCGCCGTACCCCGTTCCGCGTCGAGGCGCCCTTCCAGCTCGGCCTGGCGGGCCGCGTCATCCGGGGGCGCATCGACGCCGTGTACCGGGAGACGGGCCCGGACGGCGGGACGGAGTACGAGATCGTCGACTGGAAGACCGGCCGGGGCCGCGACGCCGACCCGCTCCAGCTCGCCGTCTACCGCCTGGCCTGGGCCGAGCAGCGCGGGGTGCCGCTCTCCTCGGTCCGCGCCGCGTTCCTCTACGTGCGCGGGGGCGAGGTGGTGCGCCCCACCGGGCTGCCGGGGCGCGCGGAACTGGAGCGGCTGCTGCTCGGGGACGCGGGCGAGGACCCCGTGGACGGGCACGGGGAGGGACCCGGAGGCGGGCTCGGAGACGGACCCGGAGGCGGCCCCGAGGGCTCCCCGGCGCACGACCGGCCGGGTGACGGGGTTCCCCCTGATGCCGGATAGGCTCAAGGGCATGAGCAACACCCCGGCAGCACCGGACAGCGCCGTCCGGGCCTACATCGAAGAACGGCGCGCCGCCTTCCTCGGAGACCTCACGGAATGGCTCCGCATCCCCTCCGTCTCGGCCGACCCGGACCGCGCGGACGACGTGCGCCGCAGCGCCGAGTGGCTGGCCGGGAAACTCTCCGCGACGGGCTTCCCCGAGGTCGAGGTCTGGGCGACGCCGGGTGCGCCCGCCGTGTTCGCGTACTGGCCCTCCGGCGATCCGGAAGCGCCGACGGTGCTGGTCTACGGCCACCACGACGTGCAGCCCGCAGCCCGCGAGGACGGCTGGCACACCGAGCCCTTCGAGCCCGTCGAGAAGGACGGCCGCCTGTACGCGCGGGGCGCGGCCGACGACAAGGGGCAGGTCTTCTTCCACACCCTGGGCGTGCGGGCCCACCTCGCCGCCACGGGGCGCACGGCGCCCGCCGTCAACCTCAAGCTGTTGATCGAGGGCGAGGAGGAGTCGGGCTCGCCCCACTTCCCCGCGCTGGTCGCGGCCAGGGCCGACCGTCTCGCCTGCGACGTCGCCGTCGTGTCCGACACGGGCATGTGGTCGGAGGACACCCCGACGGTGTGCACCGGGATGCGCGGGCTCACCGACTGCCAGATCGATCTGTACGGCCCTGGCCAGGACATCCACTCGGGCTCCTTCGGCGGCGCCGTCCCCAACCCCGCGACCGAGGCGGCCCGCCTCGCCGCCGCGCTGCACGACGAGGACCGCCGCGTCGCGCTGCCGGGCTTCTACGACGGAGTCGTCGAGCTGGACGAGCGGGAGCGGAAGCTCTTCGCCGAGCTGCCGTTCGACGAGGACGCGTGGCTGCGTACGGCGCACTCGGGGGCCGCGCTCGGCGAGGCCGGGTACACCACGCTGGAGCGGGTCTGGGCGCGGCCGACTGCCGAGGTCAACGGCATCGGCGGCGGCTATCAGGGCCCCGGCGGCAAGACCGTCGTGCCGTCGAGCGCCCAGCTGAAGCTCTCCTTCCGGCTGGTGGCGGGGCAGGACGCCGAGAAGGTGCAGCAGTCGGTGCGCGAGTGGGTGGCCCGCTCCCTGCCCGACGGCATCCGCCACGAGATCACCTTCTGGGGCGCCACCCGCCCCTGTCTGACGCCGCTGGACCACCCGGCCCTGCGCGCGGTCGTACGGTCGATGGAGCGGGCCTTCGGGCAGCGGGTCAGGTTCACGCGCGAGGGCGGCTCAGGCCCCGCGGCCGACCTCCAGGACGTGCTGGGCGCTCCGGTGCTCTTCCTGGGGATCTCCGTCCCGTCGGACGGCTGGCACGCGCCGAACGAGAAGGTGGAGCTGGACCTGCTGATGAAGGGCGTCGAGACCGCCGCGTACCTGTGGGGCGACCTCGCCGAGCACTGGAGCGCGCCGACACGACCGTCGACGACACCCTGACGGCCCCGCCCCGTCCCGTTCTGTCCCGTACCGTTCCGACCGCCCCGGCCACCGGGGGCGCCGACGACACCATCACCCACTGCCACAGGGGGAGTAGGAAGCCGAAGTGACCATCTGGACCGACCGCACCGCCGCCACCCGTCCCGTCACGCTCACGCTCGCGGGCACCGGGGGCATCGACCGCGCCGCGCACCACAGGATGGACGAGGCGTGGCTGGCGGCGGCGTGGAGCCACCCGACGACCCGCGTCTTCGTGGTCTCCGGAGGACAGGCGCTGATCGAGGACAAGGAGGACGGCAGCACCGAGCTGGTGATGATGCCCTCCTTCGACGCGCCGTTCACGGAGGCACACCGCTACTTCCTGGGCATCGACGGGGACGGCGTGCGCTATTTCGCGCTCCAGAAGGACTCGCTGCCGGGCCGCATGGACGCCGTCGCGCGCTCCGCAGGGCTGCGCGAGGCCGGGGTGCTGCTGTCGGACCGGGACGCCGAGCTGATGACGCACGCCGTCGGCCTGGAGAACTGGCAGCGCACCCACCGCTTCTGCTCGCGCTGCGGCGAACGCACCGTCATCGCGGCGGCCGGGCACATCCGCCGCTGCCAGGCGTGCGGCGCCGAGCACTACCCGCGCACCGACCCCGCCGCGATCATGCTGGTGACGGACGACAAGGACCGCGCGCTGCTCGGCCGCCAGGTGCACTGGCCCGAGGGGCGCTTCTCGACGCTCGCCGGGTTCGTGGAGCCCGGCGAGTCCATCGAGGCCGCCGTCGTCCGCGAGGTGGCCGAGGAGGCGGGCGTGGCGGTCGGCGAGGTCGCCTACGTGGGCAGCCAGCCGTGGCCCTTCCCCTCCAGCCTGATGCTGGGCTTCATGGCGCACGCCACCTCGCCCGACATCCAGGTGGACGGGGACGAGATCGAAGAGGCCCGCTGGTTCTCGCGGGACGAGTTGCGGACCGCGATCGAGACCGGGGAGGTCCTGCCTCCCTCGGGCATCTCGATCGCGGCCCGGCTGGTGGAACTCTGGTACGGCGAGCCGCTGCCCAGGCCGCTGCCGCAGGGCTGAGCCCGCCGCGGCGCCTGGGCCCCCACAGGCTCAGGCCGTGGCCCAGGGGCTCAGGCGCCGACCTTCTCCTTGACCTGGGCGATGGAAGGGTTCGGGAGCGCGGAACCGTCGGGGAAGAGCACCGTCGGAACGAGCTGGTTGCCGTTGTTGACCTTCTCCACGAAGGCGGCGGACTCGGGGTCCTGCTCGATGTTGACCTCGGTGTACGCGATTCCCTCGCGGTCCATCTGGCCCTTGAGACGGCGGCAGTAGCCGCACCAGGTGGTGCTGTACATCGTCACGGTGCCTGCCATGGGTCCTCGCGCTCCTTAGTCCTCATCCTCAGCGGGTTGCACAGAGGGAACGTGCTTCCGCCCCGGACCATTCCCGCCGCCCCGGGCGTATTCCCGCCTCTACGGCCGTGTTCGCACATCGCCACCGGCGCGTTCGCACACCGTCACGGGCGCATTCATACGACAAACTCCGCACCGCTGTGGACAACCTGCTCGGCCGCCCCGGGCGACCTGGCAGCATGGCGGGGTGACAGCAGCAACGGACTCCACTCTCTTCCCCCAGGTCCCCGACACCCCTGACGCGGTGCTGGAAGGCCTCGATCCCGAGCAGCGCGAGGTGGCCACCTCGCTCCAGGGTCCGTTGTGCGTGCTGGCCGGAGCGGGCACGGGCAAGACCAGAGCGATCACCCACCGGATCGCCTATGGCGTGCGCGCGGGCGTCCTCCCGCCCGCCAGCGTGCTCGCCGTCACCTTCACCAACCGCGCGGCGGGCGAGATGCGGGGCCGCCTGCGCCAGCTCGGCGCGAGCGGCGTCCAGGCGCGGACGTTCCACTCCGCCGCGCTGCGCCAGCTCCAGTTCTTCTGGCCGCGCGCGGTCGGCGGCGAGCTGCCGCGGCTGCTGGAGCGCAAGGTGCAACTCGTGGCCGAGGCGGCTGCGCGCTGCCGCATCCGCGTGGACCGCAACGAGCTGCGGGACCTGACCGGCGAGATCGAGTGGTCCAAGGTCACCCAGACCGTGCCCGAGGACTATCCGGCCGCCGTCGCCAAGTCGAGCCGGGACGCGCCGCGCGATCCGGCCGAGATCGCCCGTGTCTACGGTCTCTACGAGCAGTTGAAGCGCGAGCGCTCCGTGATCGATTTCGAGGACGTCCTGCTGCTGACCGTCGGCGTCCTCCAGGACCGCCAGGACATCGCCGAGACGGTGCGCCGGCAGTACCAGCACTTCGTGGTCGACGAGTATCAGGACGTCAGCCCGCTCCAGCAGCGCCTGCTGGACCTGTGGGTGGGCGACCGGGACAGCCTCTGCGTCGTCGGCGACGCCAGCCAGACCATCTACTCCTTCACCGGTGCCACCCCCGACCACCTGCTCAATTTCCGCACGCGCCACCCGGACGCGACGGTCGTCAAGCTCGTGCGCGACTACCGCTCCACCCCCCAGGTCGTCCACCTCGCCAACGGCGTGCTGGCCCAGGCGCGCGGGCGCGCGGCCGAGCACCGCCTGGAACTGGTCGCCCAGCGCGAGGCGGGCCCCGAGCCGGTCTATCGCGAGTTCCCGGACGAGCCCGCCGAGGCCGAGGGCACGGCCAAGCGCATCCGCGAGCTGATCGATTCGGGCGTCTCCCCGAGCGAGATCGCCGTGCTCTACCGCATCAACGCGCAGTCCGAGGTCTATGAGCAGGCCCTGGCGGATGCGGGCGTGCCCTACCAGCTCCGGGGCGCCGAGCGCTTCTTCGAGCGGCCCGAGGTGCGCGAGGCGGGCGTGGCGCTGCGCAGCGCGGCCCGCTTCGGCGAGAACGACACCCTGCTCGACGGCGCCGTCGATCTCCCCTCCCAGGTGCGCGCCGTCCTCAGCGGCAAGGGCTGGACGACCGAGCCCCCCTCGGGCTCCGGCGCTGTCCGCGACCGCTGGGAGTCGCTGGCGGCGCTGGTGCGCCTCTCCGAGGACTTCGCCAGGGCCAAGGAGGGCGCCACCCTCGCGGATCTCGTGGCGGAGCTGGACGAGCGGGCCAACGCCCAGCACGCCCCCACCGTCGAGGGCGTCACCCTGGCCTCCCTGCACGCGGCCAAGGGCCTGGAGTGGGACGCGGTCTTCCTGGTGGGCCTGACGGAGGGCATGCTCCCGATCACCTACGCCAAGACCGACGAGCAGGTCGAGGAGGAGCGCCGGCTCCTGTACGTCGGGGTGACCCGCGCCCGGCTCCATCTCTCGCTCTCCTGGTCGCTCTCCCGCGCGCCGGGCGGCCGGGCCTCGCGCCGTCCGAGCCGGTTCCTGAACGGACTGCGGCCGGGCTCCGGGCCCTCCGGCGCACGCGGCGCGGGTGGCGGAGGCGGCATCGAGCGGGGGAGCGGCGGCGGTGGCCGCAGCCGTAAGCGCCGCGGTCCTGTGCAGTGCCGGGTGTGCGGTCGCTCACTGACCGCGCCAGGGGAGATGAAGCTCATGCGGTGCGAGGGCTGCCCCTCCGATCTCGACGAGGAGCTGTTCGAGCGGCTCAGGGAGTGGCGCTCCGGCCAGGCGAAGCAGCTCGGCCAGCCCGCCTACTGCGTCTTCACGGACAAGACCCTGATGGCCATCGCGGAGATCGTTCCGGCCGACCGGTCGGCTCTCTCGCGGATCTCGGGGGTGGGGGGCCGCAAGCTGGAGCGCTTCGGGGACGACGTCCTGGCGCTCTGCGCCGGCGAGGAACCCGGCGAGGAACCCGGCACGGAAGCGGCGGGGGACGCGGGCGACGAGAACGCCTGGACCGCGGGCGAGGAGCCGCAGGAGCCGGAGGGAGAGGCCCTGGAAGAAGGGGCTCCGCTAGATGTCACAGAAGCTGTTACGGAGACCCCCGAAAAATAGTTTGCGCCCGCCGCCGGGACCCCCATAGCCTTCCGGACATGGAGAGGGCGGGGTTTTCGCCTCACCCCTTCCATGCTGTACTTACCCCTGAACATCTTCGGGTCAGCTCCGGCCGACCCCTGAGACGCCGAGAGGAGGCGAGACCAGTGATCGACTTCATTACCACCACCAAAATGACCGACCGCTCGGTCGTTGCCTCCTGCCTGCTCGGCTCCCGCTTTAGCGGCACCGGTGTGTCCGGCGTCGCGCTCGGCGGCAGCGAGCGACCGGCCAAGGCACCCGCGGTAGCAGCGAATGCGGCAGCACAGGCTCAGGCACACGCCTATGCCTCCGCCCTCGCGGCCAACGGTGCCGGCGAAGGTCGCCAGAAGACGCAGCGAATGATGACGTGGGCCTTCCGTGGGCTCGAACCCTGGAGAGATCCAGCCTGATCGGCGCGATCAGGTCGGCACCTTCCAGGGCCGCGGAACCCACATCGGGATCCGCGGCCCTTCTGTTTGCCTTCAGCCCGGCCACCAGCCGGGCAACCCGACAACAGACACCGATAGACGAGGACGAACCAGCAGTGCACACCAATACGCACGCCCCGTCACCGACCACCGACCTGATGCCGCCTGACACGACCACGACCACGGAGGACCCCTTGACCGCCCCGCTGACCACTCTCACCGAGCTGGACGACGCCATCGAGCGTCTCGGCGTGACCGTCCCCTGCCGCTCCTACGACCCGGAGGTCTTCTTCGCGGAGTCCCCGGCCGACGTGGAGTACGCGAAGTCGCTCTGCCAGACCTGCCCGCTGCGTGACGCCTGCCTCGCCGGCGCCAAGGACCGTCGCGAGCCCTGGGGTGTCTGGGGCGGCGAGCTGTTCGTGCAGGGCGTCGTCGTTCCCCGCAAGCGGCCCCGCGGCCGTCCGCGCAAGAACCCGGTATCGGCAGCATGAGCACCGCCGGAACGATCGATCACCCGTCGACGCACGCTCCTCAGCCGCGTCATAGCCAGAAGCAGGACCCCACCATGGCAGCTCGCCTCGACAGCCCCGCCCGATCCCACACCGACGCGAACGGTTCGCGTCAGAACAGGACCCGAGAAATGCAACTCATGCCAGAATCCCTGGCGCGAGCCCATATGCAGCAGCGGCTGCAAGAGGCCGAGTCGGAGAGCAGAGCCCTGCGGCTCGCCTCCGCCCGCCGCCTCCAGCGCCGCGCCGAACGCGCCACGCTGCGTGCCCGCCGTGCACTGGCCATGGCGGTCATGCAGTAGGGCCTGTCCGACAGGCCCTGGGCGAACCGGGGGATCCCTGTGGTCCCCGCCGTACCACCATCAGGAGAACCGGGGCGTTGCGCCCCGGTTCTCCGGCGTTGTGCGCCCAGCATGGGCGATTGCTTGGGGGTGGAAGTCCCCTGGGGGAAGAGGTGGTGCTAACCCCGAGCCGGAGGCA
>NZ_BAAGSO010000040.1:0-60767 GCF_054782395.1 Streptomyces daliensis
TCGCCGCACCATACGACGCGCCTGCCCATCCCCAGCATTGATCCACCCACCCCAGCAAGAGCCATCAGAAACGACCTAGGGGGTGTCTTCGACGTAGCGTCGTCCGGCCGTTAGGCCGGGGGCCGCCGGGGGTACCTCCCAGCGGTAGCTGGGGGAGTCTGGTGCGTGCGATCGCAAGGCGGAGGGAGGAGAGCGCCGGGGGTACCTCCCAGCCCGGAGGGCCTGGGGGAGGGTACCTCCCGCCCGGAGGGCCTGGGGGAGGGTACCTCCCGCCCGGAGGGCCTGGGGGAGGGCTGCGCTGACGACCGACAACGTCGCGAGCGTGCGTGCCAGGCGTCGCGGCCCAGACGGGACGTTGAAGACACCCCCTAGGTCTCAGGGCCTGGGTCGTCGCGTCTGCGACCATGGAGGAGTGATGGAGATTCCGCGCGGCAGCTTGCAGACGCAGACCTTTTACGAGCAGGTCGGCGGCGAGGAGACCTTCCGACGGCTCGTGCACCGGTTCTACCAGGGCGTGGCGGAAGATCCGCTGCTGCGTCCCATGTACCCGGAGGAGGACCTCGGCCCGGCCGAGGAGCGCCTGGCGCTCTTCCTGATGCAGTACTGGGGCGGCCCCCGCACGTACAGCGACAACCGCGGCCACCCGCGGCTGCGCATGCGGCACGCACCGTTCAAGGTCGATCAGGCGGCCCACGACGCCTGGCTCCGGCACATGCGCGACGCCGTCGAGAGCCTGGAACTGGCCCCCGAGCACGAGCGTCAGCTCTGGGACTACCTCGTGTACGCGGCCAGGTCCATGGTCAACTCCGCCGACTGACCCCCCTCCCGTGCCCCGGCCGGGGCACGGGGACACGGAGCGGGGGCAGGGGAAAACGGGCGGGGAAACGGGGAGGGCGGGCGCTCACACAGGGGTGGCGCTCACACAGGGCTGACGCCCACACAAGGGTGGCACTCACACAGGGGTGACGCTCAGCCCCGAGCCGCGTTCGCCGAGGCGGCGTACCACCACGGAGCCGTAGGGCGTACGCAGCCGCAGCCACGTGCCAGCGCGCAGCAGCGACACGGGCTCCTTGCCGCGCAGGAACCCCAGCGCGTGTGCCGCGTGCGCCGCGCGCAGCGGAAGTTCCGTCCTGCCCAGGGGCCGCGACCAGATCTCCTCCGCGAGCGCGTCCAGCTCCTCGCGGGTGGGATTGCGCTGCCCCACCCCCAGCTTCTCGGCGCGCTCGCGGAACTCGCCGACCGCCGCGGCGGCGACAGCGCGCACCGCGTCCGGCGGGACGTCGGCGAACGCCTGCCAGCCGCCCTTCGGCGGCAGCACCCCGGCCCAGGGCGGGCCCGTGACGGCGCTGGGAACGGTCACCGTCTCGGTCTTCTCCTCGACGCCTTCCAGGAGTTCACCCGCGGAGACCGTGACGTCCAGCTCCACCGGCTCCAGCAGGCGCCCGGTCAGGACGGCCAGCACCTCGAACCGCGCGGGCTTGGCGAAGACCGCCGCGACGCCGCCGCCCGCCTGGATACGGACGGCCGCGTTCTTCTCCCAGCGCAGCAGCCGCCCCAGGAACGCGACGAGCCCCGCCGCCTCTCCAGGGTCAGCGAATACCAGCCGCCGCTGCCGCACTGTCATCGAAATAGCCCTCCAGGAACCCCTTCTCGGCGGCCGTGAGCCGCCGGGGGCGTTCCTTCTCCAGGTTGTACGGCACGACGATCGTCTGCGCCCGTACGTACACCGTGTCCGCGTCCTTGACCTCGTACGCCACCGTCGTGGACGCCGCACTGATCTTGGTCACCCATGTCTCGATGGTGACCGGCGTGTGCCGGTGCACCAGCGGACGCAGGTAGTCGATCTCGTGCCGCGCCACGACGGTGCCGCCCGTGAACGGTGCGACCTCACCGGCCTGGTCCCCCTCGCCCTCGCCCGCGTCCGTTTCCGCCGACGACGCCGCCTCCCGCGCCAGCCGGAACATGAAGTCGATGCGGGCCTCCTCCAGATAGCGGAGGAAGACCACGTTGTTGACGTGCCCGAAGGCATCCATGTCCGACCAGCGCAGGGGGCACTGGTATGTGTGTCGCACGCTCAGCTCGCCTGCCCCGTCCTCAGCCGCGCGTGAGCTTCTTGTAGGTCGCGCGGTGCGGACGGGCCGCGTCCGGGCCCAGCCGCTCGATCTTGTTCTTCTCGTACGACTCGAAGTTGCCCTCGAACCAGAACCACTTGGACTCCCCCTCGTAGGCGAGAATGTGGGTGGCCACGCGGTCCAGGAACCAGCGGTCGTGGGAGACGACCACGGCGCAGCCGGGGAAGTCCAGCAGCGCGTTCTCCAGGGAGGAGAGCGTCTCCACGTCGAGGTCGTTCGTCGGCTCGTCGAGGAGGAGCAGGTTGCCGCCCTGCTTGAGCGTCAGCGCCAGGTTCAGGCGGTTGCGCTCACCGCCGGAGAGGACGCCCGCGGGCTTCTGCTGGTCCGGGCCCTTGAAACCGAACGCCGACACGTACGCGCGCGAGGGCATCTCGACCTGGCCGACGTTGATGTAGTCCAGCTCGTCCGAGACGACCGCCCACAGCGTCTTCTTGGGGTCGATGTTCTCGCGGCTCTGGTCGACGTAGGAGATCTTGACCGTGTCACCGACCTTGATGGCGCCCGCGTCCGGCTCCTCCAGGCCCTGGATCATCTTGAACAGCGTCGTCTTGCCCGCGCCGTTCGGGCCGATGACGCCGACGATGCCGTTGCGCGGGAGGGTGAAGGAGAGGTCGTCGATGAGGACCTTGTCGCCGAACGCCTTGTGGAGGTGCTCGACCTCGACGACGACGTTGCCCAGTCGCGGGCCCGGCGGGATCTGGATCTCCTCGAAGTCCAGCTTCCTGGTCTTCTCGGCCTCGGCGGCCATCTCCTCGTAACGGGTCAGACGGGCCCTCGACTTGGCCTGCCGCCCCTTGGCGTTGGAGCGCACCCAGTCCAGCTCGTCCTTGAGACGCTTCTGGCGCTTGGCGTCCTTCTGGCCCTCGACCTTGAGACGGGCCTGCTTCTTCTCCAGGTAGGTGGAGTAGTTGCCCTCGTAGCCCACGGCACGGCCGCGGTCCAGCTCCATGATCCACTCGGCGACGTTGTCCAGGAAGTACCTGTCGTGCGTGATCGCGATGACGGTGCCGGGGTACTTCGCGAGGTGCTGCTCCAGCCACTGGACGGACTCGGCGTCCAGGTGGTTGGTGGGCTCGTCGAGGAGGAGCAGGTCGGGCTGCTCCAGCAGGAGCTTGCAGAGCGCGACGCGGCGCTTCTCACCACCGGAGAGGTTGACCACGGGCCAGTCGCCAGGCGGGCAGCCCAGGGCGTCCATGGCCTGCTCGAGCTGGGCGTCGAGGTCCCAGGCGTTGGCGTGGTCGAGCTTCTCCTGGAGCTGGCCCATCTCCTCCATCAGCGCGTCGGAGTAGTCGGTGGCCATCTCTTCGGCGATCTCGTTGAAGCGGTCGAGCTTCGCCTTGATCTCCGCGACGCCGTCCTGCACGTTCTCCAGCACGGTCTTCGTCTCGTCCAGCGGCGGCTCCTGGAGCAGGATGCCGACGCTGTAACCGGGAGAGAGGAACGCGTCACCGTTGGACGGCTGCTCCAGCCCGGCCATGATCTTCAGCACCGTGGACTTACCGGCGCCGTTCGGGCCCACGACACCGATCTTCGCGCCGGGCAGAAAGCTCAGGGTGACGTCGTCGAGGATCACCTTGTCGCCGTGCGCCTTGCGCGCCTTGCGCATGGTGTAGATGTACTCAGCCAAGAGGAACCGTCCGGCAATCTGTAGGTGTCGAAGCGGCGGGAGCCGCCGCGCAGGTCATCACGCGACGGGGTGCCGCGTGGTCGGGCGCGACATCGCCGCGTAGGCATATAGAACCCATCTTGCCGCACACCCCCGCCAGGCCCGAAACGGGGCGGTCACCGCCCCGGCCCGGCACCGGCCCCCGGACCGCCCTTCCGGGACGGCTCCAGGGCCCGGCCACGTCACGCGCCGGCCCGTCTCCGCGCGCGGTACGTGTAGGTGTGCGTAGGTGTGCGTAGCCGTGCGGCTACTCCTTGCCGTCGGCCTTCTCGGCGCTCCCGGTGCTCGCGTCGCCCTCGGTGCTCGGGGTGCCCTCGGCCGTCTCGGGGCCACGCCTGCGTACGGCGAGGACCGCCACACCGCCGACGACCACCAGGCCGATGGCGATGCCGATGATCCACGGGGTGCTGCTGCTGGCACCGGTCTCGGCGAGGTCGGCGGAGCCGTCCGCGGTGGCGCCCTCCCCGCCGCCGACCGTGGCCGGCTGGGTCTGCGGCGCCATGTCCGCCTCGTCCTGTGTGCTCACGGCGCTCGCCGTGGCGCAGTCCAGCACTCCGGAGAAGGTCTTCTCGAAACCGTGGGGCCCGGAGATCGCTATCCGGTAGGGCTGGTCCTCCTCGACGGGCACCGTGATCGTGTCCTTGCCGCCCACGGGTATCTCGTGCTTCTCGCCGGAGAGGCGGAAGGCGAAGGGCTCGTCACCGCCGTTGGTCACGGTGACGTCCACACCGCCCTTGGCGCAGTTCTTCTGGGCGGTGGCGGCGGGTATCGCTCCGCCGTCGGCCCAGTTCGCCGTCGCGGTCGCGGAGACCGTGGAGGAGCTGGACCCGGCGAGTATCTGCGTCTGGCTCTTGGCGTGCTCGCCGACGCCCGCGAAGGTGCGGCCCACGGGGACCTTGGCCGAGGTCTGCACGGTGAGTGAGGTACTGCCGGGATCCGTGTCCTCCGGCACGTCGAAATACAGCTCGGTGCCGTTACGGGCCGTGTCCACGGGCTTGCCGTCCTTGCCGACGAGGTGGACGCCGCTGGTCGCGGCGTCGGCAGCGGGTGCCACGGCCACGCTCGGCTCGCTCGTGCGCACCGTGACGGGACCGATCCTGCCGCCCGCCTTGCCCGAGACCTCGGCGGGTTCGAGGCTCAGCGAGGCACGGGGCTCGGAGACGTTCCGGGCGGCCTTCTCCAGGTGGTCGGCGAGCTTCTCGGCGTCCGGATCGAGGGCCTCCACCTCGGCGTCGTCGGAATACCGCCATATCGCGACCTGTGTACCCGCCGCCGCCGTGTCCGGCGTGAGCCTCTTGGCACCGGACGACTTCGCGAGCGACTGGAGGTCATTGACCTGCGGATACGAGTGCCGCAGGATCCAGCGGATCTTCCCCGCGTCCTTGTTCGCGTGCAGCGAGGAAGCGCTGGAGGGCACCTCCTGATAACGCGCCTGCTCCTGGGTGGGGTTGTCGACGTCCACGCAGTAGGACTGGAGGGTGCCTCCGCCCTGGACCCCCATCTCGAAGAGCCCGGCCCCGGTCTTTCTGCTCTCGCCGTCCTTGCGGACCACCGCCTGGTCGTAGATCTCCAGGCCGTGCAGTGTCGCCGTCGCACCGCCGTGCGGCGACGGCGCGCCCGCGGCGGCGGCCGGACCCGCGCCGACCAGTGCCCCGGCAGCGAGCAGCCCTGCTGAGGCCACTGCCGCGACAGCCCGGCGAACGATGGCCCGCCTGCGTACAAACGTCATGGTCTTCCCCTCTGGGCGAGACGGGCGGCGATGGCAGTCGCCCCCGTGGTGGTGTCTCGCCCATGAACGCTCAACCCCCGTCAGCTACGCGACGGATCGTAGAGAGCAGGCGTAACACGTTCCCCATCAATCCCGGCGCACAAGCGTTCTGACTCGCAATCGTTATCAGCGAATCCGAACGGACCGGGACGTTCACGACCCGGCCCGCTGACCTGGAACAACCGCGCCGGGAACCGCAGTTGCCCACATCACACTCCCGTCCGGCTCGTTTTCCGGCTTCCCTCCGGACCCCTTATCCGGCCCCTCTTCCAGTGCCAGGGGCACGCGTTCCTCCCCGCCCGAAGGGGGCGCCTCCAGCGCCGCCGGTTCCGGCACCGCATCGCCCGGCGGCACGCCGCCGCCTCCCCGCTCACCTTCGTCCGGCACGCCCGGGAAGGGCGCCGAGAAGGAAGGAGAAGGGGAAAGAGAAAGGGAAGGGGAGGGCGTCAGGCCCGGCTTCGCCTGGACCACGCGGACGAAGGCCGAGGTGCCGCGCGAGAGGTCGTGCCCGACCGTCGACGCGGTCAGATCCGCGGCCACGAAGCGCCGCCCCTCCTTCTCGCCCTCCCGGATCCGCAACTGCCCCTGCACGATGACCGGCTCGCCGACGGCCACCGATGACGCGACGTTCGCGGCGAGACCGCGCCAGGCCCATACCGTGAAAAAGCTGGTGTACGCGTCCGACCAGCAGCCCCGTTGCTGGTCGAAGCGCCGGACCGTGCTCGCGAGCCGGAACCGGGCGACGGGGGCCCCGGACGCCGACGTCTTGAACTCGACCCGCGTCGCCGCGTTCCCCACCACCGTCACATGTGCCTCATGCACAGCAAACCGCCTCCCCCTGGGCGACCGCCGCTCTCACGACGGCCGCCGCGTCTCGTGCTCTCCGGGCCGTCCCTTGCTCCGGCCCCGCGGAGATTCCAGGATGCACGTCTCCGGCGATGCCGGGCGGATCCATCCCAAAGCTGGGTATGACGCGCCAGTTGTGGATAACTCCCTCACCCGACCGAGTGAGACGGAGAGGTGAGGGTGCCAGTCAGGTCGTCCCGGGACCCGGCGGGCCCTAGATCCCGACGCGGTCCCCCGCGGCGATCACGTACTGCTCCCGCACCTCCCTGTACCGCAGCAGTTCCGCGGCCACCGGCTCCAGCACCCGCGTACGGCCGCACCCCGCCGCCAGGCGCCGCAGACGGCGCTCCTCCTCCAGCCCGTACGCGCGTGCCGGGCCCCTCGCCGCGGTACGGCACCCCCAGGCCAGCAGCGGTCCGCCGAGCGAGCCGCCCGCCATCAGCAGCACCGGAAGCCATCCCGCGCCGTCGCTCAGCCCGGCCATCGCGGCGAGCAGCCACAGCACGCCCAGCAACTGGAGCGCCGTCAGCAGCCCCTGGGCCGTGGTCGCCGCCGTCCACCACGGCGGGCGCGGCCTCGGGCCCCCGGCGGCCGGCGCGAAGTCCGCGCCGGAGCAACCGGAGTCCTCCGCCCCCACCCGCTCCGGCGCTTCCTCCCGTACGGCCTCGTCCAGCGCCTCCGGCAGCGCCTCGGCGCCGCGCCAGGCCGCGTCGCGCACCGTCAGCGCCCATGCCTCGGGCAGCCCGGCCGAGGCGCGCTCCGACAGCTCCCGTACGGCCTGTGCCACCACAGGGCGCGCGACGCTCGGTCCCGGACGCGGGGGGTCCGCTTCCCCATCCGCTTCCTCGTCCGCGCCGTGCACGACGCCGCCGTCCGTCGAGCCCGACGGGACCGACGGGACCGCCACGTCACCGTTCCGCCGGGCCCCCGCCTCGGCACCCGCCCTGTACCGGCGCAGCAGCCGCGACCACGACGTACCGCACGAGCGCTCCGCGTGCCGCAGCCACGCACGCTCCGCCGCCTGGCCCGCCGCCGTGGCGCCCACGGCCGAGGCCAGGCGGTCCTCGAAGTCCTCCCGTACGCGCTCCGTCAGGCCCACGGGTTCCTGGGCGCACTCCACGCCTGCCGCCCCGGTGACGGGAGCGAGGCCAGAGCCCGGACCCGGGGCCGGGTCCGCGTAGACCGGACGCAGGCGTTCCACGGCGCCGTCCACGTCGGCACTCAGGCGCAGTACGGGCGCGTTCCTGGTGGCGACGAAATCGGCGAGTTCGGCGCGGAGTTCCGCGACGCCGTCACCGGTGAGCGCCGAGGTCGCCAGCACGCGCGCTCCGGGCTCGCCGTGCTCGCCCAGCGCCATGCCGTCCTCGTCCAGCAGCCGCCGCAGGTCGTCGAGGACCGTGCCCGTGGCCTCGCCCGGCAGCCGGTCGGTCTGGTTCAGTACGACGAAGGTGACCTCCGCGTATCCGGCGAGCGGGCGCAGATAGCGCTCGTGCAGCACCGCGTCGGCGTACTTCTCGGGGTCCACCACCCAGACCACCGCGTCGACCAGCCGCAGCAGCTTGTCGACCTGCTCCCTGTGGCCCTCGGCGACCGAGTCGTGGTCGGGCAGGTCGATCAGCACGAGCCCGTCCAGCGGGGTGGCCGGTGCGGTGTCCGTGCGCGCGGCGCCTCTGTTCGCGGCGTCCGTGCTCGCGGGATCCGTGCTCGCGAGGTCCGTGCTCGTGGAATCCGTCTCCCGTTCCGCCTGGGGGCCAGGGGCCGGGCGGCCGTGTTCCGGAACCGTCCGGTCCGTGGCGCGGTGACGCACGTCCGGCGCGATGCCGAGGCGGTCGAGGAGGCCGTCGGCGCCGCCCGCTTCCTCAGCCTCCCAGGTGCAGGCCACCGGCAGGGCCGTGGTGGGCCGACGCATTCCGGTCTCGGAGAAGCGTCCTTCGGCGAGCGCGTTGAAGAGCGACGACTTCCCGCTGCCGGTCGCCCCGGCGATCGCGACGGTCGTGTAAGCGCGGGGCAGCCGCCCCCGGGCGCCCGCCTCGTCGAGTACGCGCCCCGCCTCGGCCAGTTCCCGCCCCTCCACGCGCGCCCGCGACAGCCCGATCAGCTCGCGCAGCGCCCCGAGCCGCTGCCGCAGCGCGTCGTCGCCGGGATGGGAGCCGGGGCGAGGGCCGGAGCCGGGGCCGGGCCGCTGCGGCCCGCGCACGTACGCGTCGCGGCCGTACGCATCACGGTCGTACGGGTCGCGGCGCGAGTCAGCGGTTCGCCCTGTGACGGCCATGGGCGCCTCCCGCGACACCGGGTCCCCCGGGCCTCGCGCTTCCTGTTCTCGCTGACGGTTCCGTTCGCGCTCCAGCTCGCGCTCCCTCTCCCGTTCGTGGCGGGCCTCGGCCCTGCGCGCCGCCGTGGCCGGGCCGAGGGTCGCGCGGCGCGCGATCAGCCCGTCGTTCCAGGAGCGCCCGTGCACGCTCGCGTCCGCGCTCGCCTCGTCCGGCACGGTTACGGCGCCGCCCCCTGCTGACGGCTCCGAATCCGGCTCCGGCTCCCCGGCCGCCGACGTCCCCTGGACCCCTGCCTCGACGTCTCGCTCTTCGTCCCCCTCCCCGGGGAAACCACCCGTACGGGCGTTCTCGGACGACATCCCCGTCACCTCTCCCTCTGCCACTGCGCCACCTCCCGCTCCCGCACCCGCGCTCCGGGCCGTTCCGCCTGAGCGGCGTGCAGCACGGAGAACGCGGCGATCAGTTCCACCTGCGGATCCGCGGTGGCCTCCAGTTCCTCCAGTGGCGCCAGCCGACGGGCGCGTTCCCCATACAGCACCCGCTCCACATAGGTGGACAGGAGCCGCCGTCCGCTCCGACGGAGGCGCTTCGCGCCCTCGGCGCCCAGGAGTCCGTGGAGCGTCCGGTAGGCGTCCCGGGCCCGTTCGCCGCCCAGCAGCGCCGTCGCGAGGAGCCCCGCGGCCTCGTCCGCCTCGGCGACGGACGTCCGCTCGGCGGCCCTCGCCTCCTCCTCGGCCAGCTCTACGAGGCAGCGGCGCCAGCGCCGTACGAGCACGCCCATCCGCCCGCGCGCCTCCTCCCCGGCCTCCCCGGCTCCACCTGCCGTGTCGGGGACACCCACCGCGCTCCCCGCGCTCCCCGTGTCGACGGCACCCACGGCACCCCCCATGGCGACCGCCGGGGCACCCGGCTCGCCGCGCCAGGCGCCGTTCGCGCGCTCGTCCGCCGACGCGACGGCACCGGCGAGGAGCGCGGTGAGTCCGTCCTCGAAGGCGTCCAGGAGTTCGTCGCCGCCGCTGTCCACGGGGAAGCCGCGCCAGTGCGCGGCGGCGTCACCGGCCAGCAGTTCGCCGTCGTCGATCCGCTGCCGTACGCGCGCCGCGGCCTCCTCGTACGCCTCCTCGATGTGCCCCATCAGGCGCTGGGCGGCGGCGTGCTGCGCGGCGGCGGCGTTCGCGAGGGCGCCGACGCGGGGGCGCAGGGACGCGAGCGCGCCCGTCGCCGTACGTTCGGCCGCGACCGCGCGCGCGGCGGGATCCCGCGCCCGCTGGGTCAGCCACTCGCGCAGCCCCGCCACGGCGGTGACCGGCAGCAGTCCTGAGCCGCCGGCGGACTCGGGCAGTTCGGGGATGGTGAAGCGGGGTACGTCGGCGAGCCCGTCCCGGTCGAGGAGCAGCCCGTACTGCCGGGCCACGTCGGGCGCGATCTGGTGCGGCACCCGGTCCAGGACGGTGGCGAGCGTGACGTCGTACTCCTTCGCGGTGCGCAGCAGATGCCACGGCACCGCGTCCCCGTAGCGCGCTGCGGTCGTCACCAGGACCCAGATGTCGGCGGCGCAGAGCAGTTCGGCGGCGAGGTCGCGATTGCGGGCGACGAGAGAGTCGATGTCGGGGGCGTCGAGCAGGGCGAGGCCAGGGGGGAGCGCGGGGTCGGTCTCGATACGGAGCGCGCGGGCCTGGCCCGCGCCGTCGGAGCCGCGCTCGGCCTCCTCCTCAGCGGCGAGCAGTTCGTCGTCGGTGACGTCCACGACGCCACCCGCGCCGCCCGAGCCGCGCCCGCCACCCCCACAGCTCCCGTCATCGGTGCCCCCCGTGCCCCCGGAGCCCCCCGAGTCGCCGGAGCCCGACACGCCCGGCGGACGGCCGTCCTGCCGGGGCATCCAGACGCGCCCGAGACGGGGCAGCACCCGCTGCCCCGCGAACCAGTGGTGGTCGTCCGGATGGCACACCAGCACCGGAGTGCGCGTGGTGGGGCGCAGCACGCCCGCCTCGCTGACCCTGCGCCCGACGAGGGAGTTGACGAGTGTCGACTTGCCCGCACCCGTCGAACCGCCGATGACGGCGAGCAGGGGAGCCTCGGGCGCGCGCAGCCGTGGGAGCAGGTAGTCGTCGAGCTGGTCGAGCAGCTCGTCCCGCGAACGGCGCGCACGCTCGGCGCCCGCCAACGGCAGCGGAAAGCGTGCGGCGGCGACGCGGTCGCGCAGCGCGGTCAACGCGTCGAGAACTTCGGGCCGTACGTCCAAGATCGCCACACGGGCAGAATGCCCAATTTTGGCGGGTTTTTGAAGCGTATCCACGGCCCTGCGCATGGAAAACAACGGCATTCGCTCGGCAATTGCCCCATTCGCCCCATGTGGCCCAAAGAACGGCCCCGCCGCAGCGGGCGCAGCCATAACGACTGAGCAACACCCTCACGGCGCGCCGCAAAAACCGCTGCACAAATCGCACCCGCCTGCGATTATCGGGACCGCTTCACTGAACCTCCACATGGTGTCGCGGACGTGAAGCAAGCGGTGCGAGCTACCCGGACCCCTATCCTTGACCCCGCCATGGTCACCCGGAGGCGCGCACGCCCATCCGCGACCAGGACTGGCCCCCGTAGCTCAGTGGATAGAGCAGGCGCCTTCTAAGCGCTTGGCCGCAGGTTCGAGTCCTGCCGGGGGCGCCTCATCGGCACGGCGGACAGCCCTCCCTCCGGGAGGGCTTTTTCACTGATCTTTGCTGGTCAGAGGCACTCTAGTGCTGACCGCGTAGCGGCGGCGTAAATTCCCGTCGACTCGGCTCCACTCGCACGGCGGCGGCTGACCGGAACCCGTGCGCGACCGTGCGGCGAGAAGACCGCCTTGCGCGCCTTGCCCCAGACACGCCGGAAGACTGATCCGGTGCCCCGGCCCCTCGTCGTCACCGGGGCCGACAGCACTCCTGCGCCACGGAGACGAAGGCCGACTTCGCCCTCTTGAGTTCATCCGGCCTCTCATGGCGCCGCAGGCAGTCGACAAGGTGCTGCGCGGCGGCAGCAGCCTCGGGCGGGCCCTCCAGGGTCACCCCGCCCAAGGCGCGTTGCAGCAGAACGTCATCGTCGGCCTGGCCCCGCCCGCTCCGCTCGGTGAGAATCCTCGCCTCAGCGGCTCCGAGGAATTCCATGTAGGTCTGGCGGCGAAGCGCGAACTCGCGCTGCACGGACTCGGCGCGAAGCGTCGTGTGAACCGATTCGAGCAACGCGTCCGCCTGGCGGTCTCCCGCGTGACGTGCCGCGGCGGCCTGCCGGATACCGGCGCTGCGGGTGTACCAGCCGGTTACCGCACTGCCCGCGACCGCCGAGCCAGCGGCGATCACGGCGACAACCCAGTCACTCATGCCATCATCCTCCCGATCGGCCCCTGCTCGCCGCATCATCTCCGCCGAACGTGCGGCACGGATCACGCTCCGCCCCCTTCAAAGAGCGGCCGATAGGATGGGATCATGTCGCCCGACGACGCGAATGAACCTACCGTGACCTGCGGAAACAGTGGAACCCTTCCGCCGAGCCCCGGTAGAATGAAGGATTACGGGCGACGGGCGACGGGCGACGGGCGACGGGCGACGGGCGACGGGCGACGGGCGACGGGCGACGGGTCTTGTTCGCGGCCCGCTCGGCAGTTGCCCTGTACCGCCTGCTCGACGTTCTTCCCGTCTTCTCCGGAGACGTCAGGATCACCCGCCTGTTCACACTCATCCCCGGCTCCGACTTCGGAACCGACGCCTTCTCGGCGATCGACGCTCTCGGCGGTCGCACAGTGCCGTGGAGCGAGGCGTGCGACGACTCGTACGACCTGATCGTCGCCGCGAGCCCGAAGGGCGACCTCAGGCTGCTGCGCGGCCCACGCGTCCTCGTGCCGCACGGCGCGGGTTTCAACAAAACAATCCGCAGCGAAGGTTCGGCCCATGCGGCGTCCGGACTGGACCCGGCGTATCTGCGACGCGCCCACGACCACGCTCCGGCAGCCCTGCATGCCCTGGCCCACCCGGAGCAGGTCACCAGGCTGGCCACCGCGGACCCGCGGGCCGCCCGGCGTGCGAAGGTGATCGGCGATCTCACTCTGGAACGCGTACTCGCCTCGGCCCCCTTGCGTGAGCGTTACCGGGCGGCACTGGGGACCGGCGCCCGCGAGCTGCTGGTCCTGGCCTCCACCTGGGGGCCCGAATCCCTGATCCGGCGGCATCCCGGACTGCCCGCCCAGCTCGCGGCACACCTGCCGTACGACGAGTACCAGCTGGCGCTCGTGATCCATCCGAACGAGCGCAGTTCGCTGGGGAAGTACGAGCTGGCCGAACGTCTCGCGCCGGCCCTCGACGCGGGAATGGTCCTGCCTGACCCGCACGAGGAGTGGGCCTCCACTCTGATCGCCGGGGACGCCCTGGTAACCGACCACGGATCGGCCGCCCTGTACTACTGCGCCGCGCGGGACCGGCCCGTCGTGAGCGTCCACCCAGGCGGCGGCGAACTGATACCCGGCAGCCCGATGGGCGTACTCCTCGACCGGATACCGCGGCTGGAAAGCACCGGGAACATCGCCGAGAACATCGCCGACGCACTGCGCGCGTACCGGCCGGGCCCCGGGCACGCCGCCGCTCAGGCCGCGTTCGCGCCCGTCAGTGACGCGATGGACCGGCTGCGACGCGAGGTCTACGCCCTGCTCGGCCTCGCGCCACCCGGCCACGACGTCACGCCCCGGCTGCTGCCCTCGCCCGTGCCCGCGCCACGTGTTCCGGCGGCGTTCGACGTCCACGTGGTGACCGGCGCGGCCGGCGTCCGGATCACCAGACATCCGGCCGGCACAGGGCCCCCCGGCCACCACCTGGCCGTGGAACACGGCGCCGCCAGTGAACGGCTGGCCCGTTCCGCCGGTCTGTTGTTCCGTCGTCCTCTCCCGCCGTCCGCCGCCCCCGTGGACCTGGCCTGGACCGCCGACGGGTGGACCCGGTACGCCCTGTCCGCCTACCCGGGCTGCCGTTCGGCGGCGGCTGTACTGCCGGACGGCGCATGCCTGCTCCGGATGCGCGGTCACGAGCGGGCCTACTCCGTCCGGGCCGAGCCGCGGTCCGCTTCAGGCCGCGTGACACGGATCGACCCGGCCATCGGCCTGTCGGCCGTACACGCGGGGCTGACCTCCCACGAGCCCGCCGCGGACGGCCGCACCACGCTGAACTGCCTCGTGGGCGAGCGGACATTCCACATCACCCTCCGCCCCGCCACGAACGCCGAAGCCGAGCAAGTGATCTAGCCCAGAGTTGCCCCAGAGCTGCCCCAAAGCCGTCCCAGGACTGCCCCAGAGCTGCCCCGGAGCTATCCCAGGCCGTTGCGCCGCCGGAAGGTCTGTGCGGCCGCGCGGTGCTCTTCGGCCTCCGCCAGGTGGCCTTCGGCCGTGTCCAGTTCGGCGAGCGCGTCATGGACGCGTGCCAGATCGAAGCCCGAGCGACGTTCGTCGGCCTGTCCGAGCGACCGCTGGTACAGCTCACGGGCCTCACCCGTCAGGCCGAGGCGGTACAGCACGCCTGCGAGAGCGAACGCCGAGCGTCCGATCAGCCTCTCGCGCCTCTCCTCCACGAACCCGGCATGCGCGTCGGACAGCAGCCGGCGGGCCGTCTCGAGGTCACCCGTCTTCGCGCTCGCCTCTCCCATCCGATAGGTCTGGAGCAGGGCACCGTAGGCGTTGGGAATCGCCCGGTGCATGTCGCGGGCGGCCGTGAAGTCGGCCAGCGCGGCATCCCACTCGCCTCGCGCGGCCTTGAGCATGCCGCGATGCTCGACGGCCGAGGCGGCGAGCTTCCGGTCCCGTACGGAGTCCCCCAGCAGTTCAGCCGCGGACATCGCACCGTCGATCTGCTCCTGGGCCTCGCGCAGCCGCTCCGACTCCCACAGCGGCCTGGCGAGCTGACAGCGCGTGCGCACCAGCCATCCAGCGTCGCCCCCGTGCCGGACCGCCGCGTCCACGGCGCGCCGGAAGACATCGACGACCTCGGACTGGTGCGGGTGGTCGAGGGCGTGCGTCCACACGGGCTCGGACAGGGCCACGGTCTCCGTGTCCATCCCCCGGGCGTGCGCCAGGCGCGAGCACGCGAACAGCACATGCCGTTCCTCGTCCAGCCAGCGAGCCGCGCTTACGGCGTATCCGGCCCGGGTCTCGCCGTCAGCGGCCGTATCCGGGTCCTCCAGTGGAACGTCCGGCGCGCCGGGGACCGGATCGAGACGGTCCACGACGGTCAGCCGACGGCCGGCCGCGAACCGGTCGGCGAGCTGGGCCTGGCGGGCGAACCAGCGCAGCAGCCTGGCCTGTGAGGCGGCCGTCTCCTCCTCCGCCGTCTCCTGGCGGGACCGTCGCAGGGCGTGCGCGCGCAGCAGCCCCAGCAGCCTCATCTGGCCGGTCTCCGTCAGCGACAGCGGGCGCAGATCCAGTAATCCGGCTCCCCCGAGCTCCTCCAAGGCGTCCCGGCAGTCCTCCAGCCTCAGCCCCGACAGGGCGGTGGCGGAGTGCAGGGTGAACGTCTCGCCGGGATGGTGCGCCAGCGAGCGGTAGAGGGAAGCCGCCGGGCGGGAGAGATCGGCGTAGAACGCGTCCCAGAGCTGCTCCACGCCGGACAGGCCCTTCTCGTTCAGCTCGGCCGTGAGGTCGGCGAGGAGACGGGAGAGCGGACGCAGCCGGTGCGTACGTACCCACTGGCCGGCTACGTGCAGCGCCGCTGGAAGGCCGCCGCACAACCGGACGATCTTCCGCGTCGCCTCCGGGTCCGAGGCCAGCCGGTGGTCAGGGACGATCCGCTCCAGCAGCTCTGCCGCCGCCTGGTCGTCCAGTGGCGGCAGGGCCAGATCCACCGCGGCGCCCGCTTCGAAATCGTGGAGCGGACCGTGGCTCGTGACGATCACCACGCTGTCGCCCGACGACGGGAGCAGGGGGACGACCTCCGAGGCGTAGCGGGCATTGTCCAGCAGGAGGACCATTTTTGCTTCAGAGGTCCTGTTCCAGAACTGCCTGCACCGGGCCGCGTACTGCGCCTGCACCAGGTCCGGCGCCACGCCGAGGGAGTCCAGCAACCGGGACAGCACATCACCGGGGTCCAGCACGCCGTCCACCCGGAAGTCGTCCAGATCGACGGACAGCACGCCGTCCGTGAACGGGTAGCGGTCCCCGAGAGCGCGGGCGATCAGGACTGCCAGCTCCGTCTTGCCCAGGCCGCCGGGGCCGCTGAGCGCCAGCACCAGCGGCCGGGAACGGCTCCGCCAGTCCGTCACGGCGCGCAGGGCGCGTTCCCGCTCGTCGTCACGGTTGACAAAGTGCACCGGTTCCGGTGGAAGTTCGACCCTCACGACAGCCCCCTTGACTCTCTGTAGTGCCCTGCACACACTGCCCCGTGATCACGCACTCTAGACACTTCGACCGGCCGGCGTCTGGTGCCGCCGAAGGTCCGGGTCCGGCAGGTCGGAGTTCCGGGCGCTGTGCGCGCTCGGCCGGTCCTGGAGCGGCACGGCAGCGCGTCACTCGTGCCTTCTACCGGAATTGCGCGACATCCCCCGGGATTGCGTCGGTTCGGCTCCCGCTTCGCCCCACCCGCCTCGCACGCCCCCAGGAAGGGCACCTAGCCTGGGGCGTCCATGTGAGGCCGGTCGGGGTGGGGAGCGCGCGCGTATGCAGAGCCTGGGGGCCGACGATCCACGCGTCATCGGTGGGCATCGGCTGCTGGGCAGACTCGGCGAAGGCGGCATGGGACGCGTCTATCTGGCGCGGAGCGAGCGCGGACGAACCGTCGCCATCAAGGTCGTCCGCTCCGAGCTGGCGCGGCAGACCGACTTCCGGCGCCGCTTCCGGCGGGAGATCGAGGCCGCGGCGCGCGTGGGCGGCGAGTGGACGGCGCCCGTTCTGGACGCCGACACCGAGTCCGCCACCCCCTGGGTCGCCACCGGCTACATCGCCGGGCCCTCCCTCGCCGAGGTCGTCGGCGACACGTACGGGCCGCTGCCCGAACGGACCCTGACCGCGCTCGCCTCCGGCCTCGTCCAGTCGCTGCGGGCCATCCACAGCGCCGGGCTCGTCCACCGCGACCTCAAGCCCGCCAACATCCTCGTCACGCTCGACGGCCCCCGCGTCATCGACTTCGGCATCGCCCGCGCCCTGGACGCCGCCGACCGCTCGGAGGGCCCGCTCACCAGGACGGGAGCGCTGCTGGGGTCGCCCGGTTTCATGTCGCCCGAGCAGGTGCGCGGGCTGCCTGTGCACGCCGCGAGCGACGTGTTCTGCCTCGGCACCGTGCTGGCCTACGCCGCCTCCGGGCGGATGCCGTTCGGCACCGAGAGCAGCGGCATGCACGCGCTCCTCTTCCGGATCGCGGAGGAGCAGCCGGATCTGACGGGCGTGCCCGGGCGGCTCTACGGGCTTGTCGACTCCTGCCTCGCCAAGGACCCGGACCGGCGGCCCGGACTGGACGCGCTCGCTGAGCAGCTCGACGAGCGGATCGACGCGGCCTGGCTGCCGGGGGAGGTACTGGCGCAGCTCGGGCGGCACGCGGCGGAACTGCTGGACCACGAGGAGCCGCTGCCCGGACCGGGGCAGGGGCAGGGGCAGGGGCAGGAGCAGGAGCAGGGCCAGGGGCCGAGCGGCGACGGGCAGGTGCCGGACGCGCGGGGCGCGGCGGGCGCGGCGGCGGACGCGATGGCTCCAGGGTCCGCGCCCTACGGAGAGGTGTACGGCGGTGTCCACGCCCAGGACCCGGCCCCGGCGTCCGCCCCCGCACCCGTCGGCGCCTTCGGCCCCCCGCTGGACGAACCGCCGCGCGGGACCCCGTCGGCCACGAACGCCGTAGAGGCGGAAGCCGGGGACGCGGGAGACGCCGGAGACACCGGACAAGGGGCCGGTGCCGTCGGCAACGCACCCACCGCCGGGGCGAAGTCGCCGCGCGACCTGGCGCGGCGGACCTACTGGCTGCTGATCGCGTACGCCGTGTATGCCGCCCTCAGCCTCCCCTTCCACATGGCGGGGACGCGCGGCGTCTCGAACGAGCCGGGAGGCCGGATAGGCCCCCTCGACTTCAATATGCTGAACGGCAGAGCCGGGCCGAGCGGCGCCGGGCTGCTCCTCGAAGTCCTCGGGGCGCTGACGGGTGTGGCACTCGTCGTCGCGTGGTCGATGTGGTTCTGGCAGGTACGGCTCAACGCCGAGGTGTTCGCGCCGGGCTGGAACCGGCACGGGAAGCGCATGGCGGTCGTCGGCTGGTTCCTGCCCGTCGGCAATCTCTTCCTGCCCAAGCGCGTCATCGAGGACATCTGGGCCGCCAGCCGCCCCGAAGGCCCCATCGCCGTCCCTGGCCCCGGCTCCCTCCCCGGGAACGGCGCGGGCTCCGCGCTCGGACACACCCCGCCGGGCGGCGCGTTCGGACCCGTCGCGACGGGCGGCGGCACCCTGCCGCTCATCGGCGTGAAGAGCCCCCTGGTCGGCCTCTGGTGGGCGATGTGGCTGCTCTTCCTCCTCTTCTCCACCGTCGCCTCGTTCATCGGCTGGGCCGGTGACGGCGGCTACGCCACCACCTCCGTCTCGGCCGCCTTCGCCGTCGTGGAGAACCTCTGCTGCGTGCCGGCCGCCGTGCTCGGCGCCCTCGTCGTCAAGCGGATCACCGGCTTCCACGAGACCAGGCTCGCCGCGGCGCGCTGACCCCGCGCGGCCCTCGAACGGGCCCGCACACGCCGCCCCGTGAGGGCGGCCCACGAGGAGTCCGCGCGGACAGGTGCGCAGGTCACACGGGTCGTGGGCGCGCGGCCACGCTCCGCTCCGTACCGGTGTGACGCTTCTCTCCGGCTTCGCCACCCGAGGACCCATTGTCCGCTTCGCCCCCATAGGGATTGACCTGCGGCGATGACGGTTTCCGCGCCGCACTGGGGGCAATTTGATCTCGCCTGACGGTTTTTGGCGCATCAGGACGGGTGTGCTTACGGTCGCCACCGCTCGACCCGTTCGCCGCCCCCTGACGGCGGACAGCCGCGACCGTAAGGAAAGAAACACCATGCTGTTCTCCGGCAAGGGCCGTCACCGCCGCCCCACCAAGGCCGCCCGTATCGCAGCCGTGACCGGCGTCGCGGGTGCCGCCGTCGCCGTTCCGCTCATGAGCGCGACCGGTGCCCAGGCCGCCTCCGTCGACACCTGGGACAAGGTCGCCCAGTGCGAGTCCGGTGGCAACTGGAGCATCAACACGGGCAACGGTTACTACGGTGGCCTCCAGTTCTCGAATTCGAGCTGGGCCGCCGCGGGCGGCACGCAGTACGCGCCCCGTGCGGACCTCGCCACCAAGGGCCAGCAGATAGCCGCGGCCGAGAAGCTGCTGGCCATCCAGGGCCCGGGTGCCTGGAGCTGCGCCGGTGCGGGCAACCTGAGCGCGGGCGGCCCCTCGCCCGACGTCAGCACGGGCGGCGGCAGCGGCAGCGGTTCCGGCAGCGGTTCCGGCAGCTCGCAGCAGAGCCAGCAGCAGAGCCAGAGCGAGAACCAGGGTCAGAGCCAGCAGAGCCAGCAGCAGGCGAAGCCGCAGCAGGAGTCCGCTCCGGTCCAGCCGCAGCGGCAGTCCTCCGGCGGCGACTACACCGTGAAGTCCGGCGACACCCTGGGCACCATCGCCGCCGCGCACGGCACCGACTGGAAGCAGCTCTACCAGGAGAACAAGTCCGTCGTCGGTGGCGACCCGGACCTCATCCTCCCCGGCCAGCAGCTCCGGATCGGCTGACGCCGCCCCTCTCCATGACCGCCGTGGTCCGCGCCCCTTCCCCCCGAGGGCGCGGGCCACGGCTCTTTTCACCCCCGCTCACTACGCACCCCAACCCCCGGTAACCCGCGCCCCGTTGCCCCCTCCGCGCTTCACCCGACACGCGGTACGGGCCCGCCGACCATATGATCTGCGTGAACGGAGAAGGAGCGGAGGAGCGGAGAGCCGCGGCGAGGCGAGGGGACGCACAGGGTGGCCAGCAGAACCGGTACCGGTACGGCCCAGCCGCTGAGGGCTGCGGGCTGGGTGCTGCTCGGACTCGCGGGTGCGACGGTGCTCGTGGCGGGGTTCGTCGTCGCATGGCGGCATGTGCGCTTCTCGCCCGGACTGGTCGACGAGTGGCCGGGCGGCGCCGTCGGCTTCGGGCTGACCTGTGCGGTGGCCGCGCTGGTCGGCTGGTCGGGCTCGTTCCGCCTCGCCGCACGCGGCCTCACCTCGGACGTTCCGACGGACGGTTCGACGGGCGGTTCGACGGGCGGCGCCGACGAAGCGAGAGCCGACGCCCGCCCCGTCGACGGCAAGGCGGCGCACCGCCGCGACCTCGCCGGAGCCGTCGGCTGTGCCGCACTCGGCGTGACGGGGCTCCTCTACGGCCTCGCAGTCGTCCCTCCCCGCTGGTGCTACCAGTCGCTGAGCCCGCGCTGCGCCTCCCTGCCGGGCGCGGCCGAGGCGGGGATCGCCTTCCTCGGCACGCTGATCGTGGTCTTCTTCGCCAACGGCGCCGTCGCCGCGCTCCTGGAGCGGCTGCGGGAGCTGTGGAGCCGTCGACGGGCCGGGACCGCGGCACAGCGGCACGACGCGGACCGGCGGAGCGCGCGCCGCGTCAACGGGAGTTGATCATCGCGTAGTCGGCGCCGAGGACCCTGGGAGCGCCCGAGGGCGGCAGGTGGGCGACGGCCTGCCCGAGGTGGTCGTCGGTGATGGTGCGGCGCGCCGAGCCGTCGTAGACGGCCTCCGCCGAGGAGGGCGTCACGCTGGCCTTCCCGCCCTTCCCACGCTCGCCGCTCCGGGCGGTGAGTTCGACGGTGTGGGCCACGGGCACGACCGCGAGCACGCCGCCGTCGGCGGTCCGCAGCGCGTAGGCCCGCCGGTCCTCCGGTTCGTCGGCGACGAACCGCTTCCTGACCCCCATCTCCGCCAGCACCTCGTCCCGCTCACGGTGGATCTTCAGCGCGCGCCGTACCGGCTTCGTACGGGCGAGCTTCGCGCCCGCCTTCTCGCCGCCCGTGACGTACAGGTCCGTCACGGCCGAGGGCAGCCGGTCCGGGGCGAGGGGTGCTTCGCCGGGGGCCTCTCCGGTGTCCGCGACGGCGGCGGCGCCGTCGGCGCCCTCGACGACGCGCGGAAGCTTCTCCTCCAGGAACGCGACCGCCGTCAGCTTCCACCCGCCGCGCTTCCCCTCAGCCGTCTCGGGCCCCGTCCTGTCGAAGACGAGCAGCCGCCGCTGCTTCGAGTGGTCGACGCGCGCCGTCGCGGCGAACCAGTCGCCCTTGGCGGGGATGTGGAAGGAGACGTCCTCGTAGGTGAAGGGGACGAGATAACCCTCCTTCTCCTTCTTGGACAGCGTGTCGAACTGCTTGTATCCGGCCTCACTGCGCGCGAACAGCGCCCCGCCCTCGACCGTGGAGAGCAGCTTGGCGTCCTGCCGCGCGTTGGCCTTGTTGTTGACCTCCACGTAGTGGTCGACGACCTCGCGCGCCGCCTTCCGCGAGAGCAGCGGGCGGCCCGTGGCCCCGGCGGTCGCGCTCGCCCTCGCGCGGGCCTCGGCCTCTCCGCCGTCGCCGTCCCCGTCGCCGCTGCCCGGACCTCCGGTGCAGGAGACGAGCGCGCACGCCAGCGCCGGGGCGCAGAGCAGCGCGGCGACGCCTCGGCGACGGCTCAGCACGGTCAACAGGCCCATCGTCTCTCCCCGTTCACGCCGTTCACGTCTCTCCGTCCGCTTCGGACGGACCGGCCTCCGTATGATCGCGTGCCGCTCCAGCGAACGCGAGGCCGCACGGGCGTGCCGCACGGGCGTGGGGACCGCGTACGCGCGGTGAGTAGCGGTACTCAGCACCGATACGAGTAGCGGCGCGGGTGCTGCCGGAGCCCTCCCGGGACCACTGTCGGGGCATGGAAACGGGGACACGTCCGCGTACCGGCCTACGGCCGGGCACGGGCGAGCGAACAAGTACGGAGACGGGCTCGGGGGCTGGCGCGGGGACCGGGGCGGGGGCGGGGCGACTTGGGCTGTACGCGCTCAAGCCCTGGTACGCGCGACGGCTGACCGGCGTACGGATGCGGCTCGTCGCCCTGCGGGTGCCGCCCGACGCGGTGACCTGGACCGGCGTGGCGGCGGGCGCCGCCGCTGGCGCCACGCTCGCGCTCGCCGGGCACGGCGTCGTCGCCGGGCTGCTGGCGAGCGCCCTGCTCGCCCTGCGGCTGGCCTGCGCGAACCTCGACGGCGCCCTCGCCCGCGACACGGGCCGCACCAGCGCGCGGGGCGCCTTCGTCAACGAACTCGGCGACCGGCTCGCGGAGTTCGCCGTGCTCGCCGGATGTGCCGCCGTCGCCCCGTGGTGGCTGGTGGCGCTGGCCGCGCTCGCGGCGACGCTGCCCTCATGGGTGTCGCTCGCCTCGGCCGCTGCCGGAGGGCCGCGCCTCCAGGGCGGCCCCGTCGGCAAGACGGAGCGCTGTGCGCTGCTGGCGGCCGTCGCCCTCACCGGCTGGAGCGTCCCGCTGCTGACGGTGCTGGCCGCGGGCTCCGTACTCACCGCGGCACTCCGCTGCGTACGGGTCTGGCGGGCCCTGTGAGCGGGGGCGTGGGCGTGGACATGAGCATCGGCGGAATCAGCGGAATCGGGGGCGCCTTCGCGGTGAGCGGGTTCGCCGTGTGGCGCTCGGGGCGGCGCGAACTCGTCGAACGGTGGCTCAGTTGGCTCGTGATCGTGCCGGTCGTGTGGGGTGCGCTCGCTGCCGGGCCCGGGGGCGCCGCGCTGCTGGCGGCCGGGCTCGGCGTGGTCGCGGCCGTCGAGTACGGGCGGCTGTGCGGGCTGCGGCACGCCGAGTCGGCCGTCGTCGTGAGCGCGGTCGCCGTGCTGGCCGTGGTGGCCTGGCTGGCACCCGGCTCCCTCGTACGGCTCTGGCTCGCGGCCCTTCTCGCCGTCGCCCTGGTGCCCGTGCTCGCGGGGGACGCCGAGGGCGGGGGCGAACGTGCCAAGGGCGCGGTGTTCGGGGTGGTGTGGCTGCTGCCGCTGACCGGGCTCGTGCTGCTGGGGGAGCGCGCGCTGCCGCTGTGCGCGGCCATCGCGGTGAGCGACATCGCCGCGTGGTGCGCGGGTCGCGCCCTTCCGGGGTCCCCCGCGCTCTCGCCGCTCAGCCCCGCGAAACGCTGGGGCGGCGTGGCGGGCGGCGCGCTGGGCGGGGTCGCGGTGCTGTGGGCCGCGGGCGCGCTGACGTGGCCGCTCGCGCTGGCCGTCGCGGTCGGGGCGCCCCTGGGCGACCTGCTGGAATCCATGCTGAAGCGGGGCGCCGGCGTCAAGGACACCGGCGCGTGGCTGCCCGGCTTCGGCGGCCTCCTCGACCGCGTCGACTCCCTGCTGGTGGCCCTGGCCGTGGCGGTGGTCCTCTCATGAACCGGAGCCAGGACCGAGACCGGGCCCCTCGCCAGCCCCGCTGGCGACACCTCCTACGCACCGCACGGACGCGACGGACACACGGCGACGCCCCTCTCATGAACCGCGACCGCGACACGGACCGCGCCCAGACACCACTGGCACACGACGGCGCCCCTGCCGTGAACCGGGGCCAGGACCACGACCGCGACACGGGACGCGACCGGGCCTCCCACCAGCCCCGCTGGCGACGCCTCCTACGCACCGCACAGACACCACGGGCACACGACGGCGCCCCTGCCGTGAACCGGGGCCAGGGCCAGGGCCAGGACCGCGACACGGACCGAGACCGGGCCCCTCGCCAGCCCCGCCGACGACGCCTCCTACGCACCGTACGAACCCCACGGGCGCGCGGAACCACGCGCCTTCCGCCCCCGCCCGTCGACGTACCGCACGGCCAGGACGCACCCCGCACGCCCCGCGCACCGGACGAGCGGCCCGAGCCGTACGGACACGGGCGACCCCGCACCCGCGCCGAACACGCGCCCCCACCCGCTGACGTACCGCAGCCCACCGGCGGCACCCGGCTCGGTGCCCATGCGCGGCGCCTGTTGTGGCGCGGCGTGTTGCGGCTCACCGGCGGGCTCCGCGTCGAGGGGCGGCGGAACGTGCCGCGTGGCGGCTGTGTCGTCGTGGCTCCTCACGCGTCGCACGCCGACACGGCCGCGCTGCTCGCGGCCCTGCCCGCGCGGCGGCGCCCGCTCGTCGCCGCCGCGGCCGACTACTGGTTCGCCGGGCGGGCGCGCGCCACGCTCTGCCGTCGCCTGGTCGCGGGGTTCCCTGTCCGCCGTGGCGGGCGGGGCTTCGACGACCTGGCGGCCTCGGCGGTACCGGCGCTGGCGCGCGGACAGGCCGTCGTGGTCTTCCCGGAGGGCACCCGTTCGCGCGACGGCTCCGTCGGCCGCTTCCGCAGCGGCGCCACCCGGCTGGCCGAACTGGCCGACGTACCGCTGCTGCCCGTCGGCCTCGTAGGGACGCGCACGCTCCTGCCCGCGCACGGCCGCCTGCGCCGTACGCGCGTGACGGTGCGCTTCGGGCCTCCGACCCGTGATCCGGAAACCGCCTGGCGCACCGTATGTGTGCTCGGGCGCCTCGCCGCACAGACAGCGGACGGGACGACGAACGAGAAGGGGGAGAGCCCTCATGCCAGGCCCGACCAGCCCGACCAGCTCAGCCAGCCCGACCAGCCCAGCCGACCCGACCAGTTCCACCACCTCCGCCGGTCCCCCTGACACCCGTGACACCCGCCCCTCCCCCCTCGCCCGCCTCAAGTGGGCAGCGGCCCGCGCGCTGCTCCGCACGGTCGGCCGCGCCAGCAGGGGCATCCGCGTCGGCTGCCGGTACGGCTTCGACAGCGGCACGATGCTCGACTACGTCTACGTCGACCGCGCGGGCGGCCTCCTCGGCATCGGCAGGCTCATCGACCGCGTCCACCTCGACGCCGTCGGCTGGCGCGCCGTACGCGCACGGCGCGAGCTGCTCACGCGGATGCTGCGCGAGGAGATCGCGGGGCGCGGCGGCGAGGTCGTCGTCCTGGACGTCGCGGCGGGCCCGGGGCGCTATCTCCTGGACCTGCTGGCCGAGGACCAGCCCGGCGGCCAGCTCCGCGTCGTCTGCCGCGATCTGGCCACGGCCGGCCTGGCGCGCGGACGCCGTCTGGCGCGCGAACGTGGCCTCCCGGAGGGCTCGGTCACCTACGAGCGGGGCGACGCCTTCGACCCCGCGCCGCTGCCGGGCGGCAGGGCTCCGGACATCATCGTGGTCTCCGGCCTGTACGAGCTGGTCCTCGACGACGACACGGTCCGCGAGTCGCTGGAGCGACTGCGCGGGATGCTGGCTCCGGACGGCACGCTGCTCTTCACCACCCAGACCCGGCACCCGCAACTGGAGTTCATCGCGAACGTCCTCACCACACGCGAGGGCCTGCCCTGGCGGATGAGGTGCCGCTCCGTGGAGGACGCGGAGGCGTGGGCGGTGAAGGCGGGCTTCCCCGCGCACTCCGTCGCCAGCCGCCGCGAGGATGTCGGCCTGTTCACGGTGACCCGCTGCGGCGGCGCCTGAGAAATCCACGGAGGGGATCCACGGAGAAGATCTGCGGAGGAGATCCACGGAAGAGGTCCGTCGGAAGCCCGAATACCCTCGTCCCCCGCCCGTACTTGCCCGGAACGGGAAGACAGGGCGAACGGGCCCGAAGGGCCCGTTCTCGTGAACCCGGCAACCGGAAGCGCTCCGGCGGCCCCAAGGCCCCGCCTCGCGCCCGTCGCTCCCCGGCCGGGGAGGGGACGGAGCGCACGCGCGCCGCGCGCCCCGGCGAACCGCGGGAACGGTTCGCGACGCGCCGAGGCCGATGCCCCCACCCCCGTCGGGGGCATCGGCCTCCGCGCCGCCCACCAGCGATGACGCCGGTGAACTCGCGCACGGACGGGGACGTGACCGTAAGGAGCGGACCGGCTGGCCCGGGTGCGAGCACCCGGAGGCCGGCCGCCTCGGCACGTCCCCCGTGCTGCGGTGTGCCGTCATCGTGCCATTACGGAGTGCGGCAGCACATTGCCAGACCCCGGCAATTTTTACGCCGCACTTACGTCCCGGTCACGGCGGAACCGCGCACGGTTGCGCCCGTGTGCCACAGGTTCGGTGCCGCCCTGTCACAACTCGCCACTCGCGATGCGACGATCACGGCCCGACAGACACGGCTCGACGGGCACGGCTCGACGTCACAGCTCACCCGGCACGGCCCGGCACACGCACCCCGCCACAGGCCACACGCCGCTCACAGCTCGTTCTCGGGCCACCCCAGCAGCCGGGCGCCCATGGCCGCCGTCTCCAGCGTGAAGCGGTGCAGCGCGTCGCCCGGGTTGTAGCCGGTCAGGCCGCGGATGCGCTCCAGCCGGTAGGAGAACGTCCGCACGCTCACGCCCAGCCGCCGCGCCGCCTCCGCGTTGACGTAGCCCGCAGCCGCGTAGGCGGCCAGGGTGTCCAGCAGGGGCCCGGCTCCGCCCCGCGCGCCCGTCAGCGGGCCGAGCACCGTGCGCACGAGGTCGGCCATCGCGGCCCTGTCCCGCAGCAGCACGGGGAAGACCAGCAGCTCGGACGCGTTCAGCCTGCCTTCCGGCAGGCGCAGTTGGTCCGCGAGATCGAGGGCGCCGAGCGCCTCCTCGTAGCTGCGCACCACGCCGCCGGCGCCGGGGTGCTCGCGGCCGACGGCGACGCGGCGCGCGCCCGCGTAGTGGGGTCCGGGGTCCTCGGCGAGGGCGACGAAGCAGTCCAGCACGTCGCGGTCGCCGCTCGCCGCGATGCACACGAGCCGCCCCTCCTTGGTGGACAGCAGCACGTCGCGCGGTCCGAAGCGGCCCAGCAGCTCGCGTTCGATGCGGCACACCGTCGGGTGCACGTCGTCGTACTTCTCCACGCCCGCCGCGACGGCCACCGTGTGCGCGTGCGCCAGCCGCAGCCCGAAGCGCTGGGCGCGTTCCGCGAGGCGGCCCAGGTCGCTGCGCCCGTAGAGGAGGTCGTCGATGAACTCGCGACGCTCGCCCTCCTCCTGGCGCACCGCCAGCCGCTGGGCGCGCTCGTGGCCCTCGCCGAGCGCGGCGATCGCCGCCTCGACCGCGGCCAGCACCGCGTCCCCCGTACGCCCGCGCTCCGCCGCGCCCGCCGCCCTGGCGACGCCGGGCAGGGTGCTCCACAGCGTGCGCGTCCTGCCGAGGTAGAGACCGATCAGCTCGCGCAGGCCGTGCCCGGCCTCGGCCGCGCGCTCACCCAGTTCCCTGAACGCGTCCAGCTCGTCCCTGCGCGGCAGCCGCCCGGTCTCCGAGACCTCGGCGAGCAGCCGTGGGTAGTCCCCCAGAAAGGTGCTGGGTATGGCGTCGCTGCGCTTCACGGTGGTGTTCCCTCGTCCCCCGGTGTCCGGCGTCGGCGCGGCACGGGTGGCCGCGGCCTCAGCGTAGGCCAGGGGGCGGCGACGGGAACCCTGCGCGGGAGGTCACACGGCCCGCTGGCCGGTGCCGGGCCATCGCGAGGGGCCGTTGTCGTGAACCGTACGGTTCGGGTTACGGTGTAAGGAATACGTCAAGATCAATGATGTCAAGGTGTGCCGGGAAGTCTGGTCGGCGGCGCTTCGTCGCGTCCGCAACCGCCCACGAGCCCGGAGCACACCGATGAACCCCTCCCCCGCCCCCAGCGCGCCCGGCGAGCGGCACACGTCCCTGTTCGGTCGCCCCTCGGCCAAGGAACGCCGCCACCTGGCCGACGCGCTGCGCACCGAGACCGTGGGCGGCATGGTGCTGCTGGGCGCCGCGGTCGTCGCGCTCGTCCTGGCGAACACCCCGCTCAGCGACCTGTACGCGTCGGTCCGCTCGTTCCACTTCGGCATCCACTCGCTCGGCCTCGACCTCTCCGTCGAGCACTGGGCCTCGGACGGGCTGCTCACCGTCTTCTTCTTCGTCGCCGGGATCGAGCTGAAGCGCGAGCTGGTCGCGGGCGAGCTGCGCAGACCCGCCGCCGCCGCGCTGCCGGTCGTCGCCGCCGTGTGCGGCATGGCCGTCCCCGCGCTCTTCTACGTCGCCACCAACCTGGCGGGCGGCGGGACGATGAACGGCTGGGCCGTGCCCATGGCCACCGACATCGCCTTCGCGCTCGGCGTCCTCGCGGTGATCGGCACCAACCTGCCCTCGGGCATCCGGGCCTTCCTGCTGACCCTGGCCATCGTCGACGACCTCGGCGCCATCCTCGTCATCGCCGTCTTCTTCACCTCCACGCTCAACTGGGCGGCGCTCGCCGGGGCCGTCGCCGGGCTCGTGCTCTTCCGGGTCCTGCACATCAATCTGCGGGTGCGCGGCTGGTACGTGTACGTGCCACTCGCGCTGGTCATCTGGGCGCTGATGTACAACAGCGGCATCCACGCCACCGTCGCCGGTGTGGCCATGGGCATGCTGCTGCGCGTGCTCCCGCGCAAGGGCGCCGACGGCGAGCCCGTCGAGGAGACCTCGACGGCCGAGCGCGTCGAGCACCGGGTGCGGCCCCTGTCCGCCGGGGTCGCCGTGCCCTTCTTCGCGCTGTTCGCGGCCGGGGTCGCCGTCTCGGGGCCCGCGCTGGCCGAGACCTTCACCCAGCCGGAGCCGCTGGGCGTCGTCCTCGGTCTCTTCGTGGGGAAGTTCCTGGGCGTCTTCGGCGGCACGTACCTCACCGCCCGCTTCACCCGGGCCCGGCTCAGCGACGACCTCGCCTGGTCCGACGTGGCAGGGGTCGCCGTGCTCGCGGGCATCGGCTTCACGGTCTCGCTGCTCATCACGGAACTGGCCTTCACCGATCCGGAGACGACGGAGCATGTGAAGGCCGCCGTACTGATCGGGTCGCTGCTCTCGGCGCTCGTCGCGTGCGTGCTGCTGAAGGTGCGGGACGCGAAGTACCGGGCGCTGTGGGAGGCGGAGACCCGCGACGAGGACCGGGACACCATCGCCGACATCGACCAGGAGGAAGACCCGGTACGGCGCCCCGCGGAGGCGGCACGCCGCGCTGCGGAACGGGCCCGCGAGGCGGCGGCCGGGGCTGAGGCTCAGGAGCCGTCGTCCTCCGACGGTGCCGAGGAGGGGCCCAGCTCCAGCCGCAGGAAGCGCGGCCGGTAGAGGGCGACATCGCGGTGGATCGCCTCCGTGCCCGACAGCACGTTGACGTCGTAGCTCATCAGCAGCCCCGTCCCCTCCCCCGCGCCGCTGTTGGCGCCCGAGGCGAACTCGGCGTGCCCCTGCGGGTTGTACGGCACAGCGCCCGCGAGCGCGCCGCCCTCCGGCAGCGGGGGCTCGGCCACGGCTGAGGGGCCGTGCCAGGGGCCCGTCGGCGAGCACGACCAGTAGGACGTCACGTCCGACATGCCCTTGCCGTCGGGGCCGCCCGCGTCCATGGTCAGCAGCAGCCAGCTCTCGCCGTGCCGCACCACGGAGTACGTGCCCGTGGCGCCGCGCTGCTCCGTCTTGCCGACGAGTATCGGCTCGGAGTCCTCCGGGTCCGCCTGCCAGCCGCCGTCCTTGCCCGCCCAGTACCGCCAGGCGTCGGCTTCGGCCAGCCGCCCCTCCGGCACCCGCGCCACGTGCGCCCGTGACGCCTTGCCGCTGACGCTGCCCTCGTCGGCGCCGAAGACGTACGTCCAGCCGCCCTCGGTGACGGCCGACGTCCCGTACAGCACGCGCCGCGCCAGGCCGTCGTCCGTGGGCCGGTAGACGGTGCTGACGTCCTCGACGCGCAGGTCGGGCAGGGAGAGCGTCGCCACCTGCGTCGCCCTCGGTACGCCGAAGATCCAGGGCGGCGAGCCCGCCTCGCGCTGCCACAGCAGCACCCTCACCACGCGTTCGTCGTCCCCGGCCGACCTGGGCTCCACGACCGCCTGGACCGGCCAGCGCCACACCTCGCGCCCGTCGGACGTGGCCGTACCGGGGAACAGGGCCGTGTGGCGTCCGCCGTTGCTGCCCAGCAGGGTGCGCTCGATCCGGCCCTCTGCCGACATCACCAGGCCCGCGTTGCGCACCCACACCGGGCTGGTGCTGCGGCTGCGTCCGCCGCCGAGCTGTTCGTCGACCTGGTCCAGGAAGGTGTCGGCCGACATCCACAGCGTCCGCCCGTCCGGGAGCCGCACGGAGCGGGTCCCGTCGCCGCCGGTCCAGTCGTCCAGGCGGGTGTTGTCGTTGCCGTAGCGCTCGAACTCGGCGGTCATGTCCGGCTCGTCCTGCCAGCCGACGGCCTTCACGCCCGCGCATCCGGGGCCGCCGTCCTCGTCCCCTGGCACGCTGATGAGGAGCACGAGCACCACGAGCGCGGCGAGCAGCCCGAACCCGACAGCCGGTTTCCTCCGCGGCTGCCGTGTCGGCCGGGGCGGGCGGGGTCCCTCCATCACGGGCCAGGCTAGGCGCATACCGCGCCGCGCGGTCCGGCTTTGCGTCAGGTCGCGGGGCCGGATGCGCCCGCGCCGGGGCGGGAGGGACGCCGTAGGGGGTTCCGCAGGGGGCGGAACGGGGCGTTCTGGCGAACTCCCGCCACCACGCGGGCAGGAGGCGGCACGACGATAGAGTCCCAGGCCATGGGGATGTGGAACGGGGGCCCCGGTCCGGGAGCGCCGGTACCGGACGGATACATACCGCAGGCGACGCCTACGGCGGGAGGGCCCGGCTACGGACAGCCGGGATACGGGCAACCGGGACGCGGACAGCCCGTTCCGGGACCCGCCCCAAGTCCCTCCCCGGGGCCGCCGGGAGGGGGCGGGCCCGGGTTCGACCCGTACGGCCAGGACCCCCACGGCACCGCGGGCGAGCAGCGCGAGAAGCGGATCAGGCGGCGGATCCTGATCATCGCCGGGTCCGTCCTCGGCGTCGGCCTCCTGGCGCAGGCAGCGCTCGCCTTCTTCGTCGGCAACCCGGACGACGAGAGCCTGAGCGGCCCCGCGTACCGCATCACCGTGCCCCGGACGATCGACGGCGGACGGTACACGCTCGCCGAGGACTTCAGCGACGCGCCGCGCACCACGCTCGACATGGGCACCTCGCGGCGATCCCGCGCGACGGTGAACGGGCTGACGCCCGTCGCGGGCCGCTACGAGGCGGAGTCCGGCTCCGGTGAACTGGTCCTGCACGGCTACAACGGCTCCATGCGGGAGCCGCGCGCCTACCGCAACGCGCTGGTGTCCGCGCTCTACGGGATGGACGTCCCGCCCGAGGACGGCACCGAGTACACGCCCAAGGGCACGAAGGAGCCGGTGCGGTGCCTGCGGCTGCTGCTCGACGCGGCCGACCGGGGCTACGGCCACGGCGCGGCGGAGGACGGCTCCTTCTCGGCGGCCGTCTGCTCCTGGGCGAACCGGAACTCCGTCGGCGCGCTCGTGGACACCCGGCCCCGCACCGACGAGAACGGCGAGATCGTCGGCCTCGAAGCCTTCGCCGAGCGCACGGGCGCCGTTCGCGCGGAGGTACGCGAGGCCGAGGGGTCCGCGGCGACGGCCGGGTGAGCGACGCGATGCGGAATCCGATGGAGTACCCCGGAGGCCCGATGGAGTACCCCGGAGGTCCGACGGGGCACCCGGGAGGCGGCCCGGCGCCGGGCCCCTACGTCCCCGCCTGGGAGCCGCCAACGGACGTGGAAGCGGCGCTCTACGGGGCGAAGGCGCGGCAGGACTGGGCCGCGTACTACGACACGCTCGGCGACACCTGGCTCTGCTACTCCCTGCCGAGGGGGCCGCTCGACGCACTCGGGCAGCGCGACATGTACCCGTACTGGAGCACGGTCACGGGCACCTGGTGCTTCGCCGTCCTCACCCAGGGGATGCTGCCCGCGCCCGTGGCAGACCCGGTCTTCGTGCGCACCACGCTGGACAACCTGGCCGCCAGCTGGCCCGACGACCGCTGGTGGCTGGCCGTGAACCCCGGTTCGCCGTGCGAGGCGTACTTCCCGGGGACGCTGCCGGTCCGCACGGTGTGGCGGCACCACGCCGACCGCGCGTGGCGTGGCCAACGCGACACCCTCCGCACCCTGCGCGTGGGCGGCCCGCTGCACGGCCCCGTGGCGCACGGGCTCGCGTGCGGGGCGCTGCACTGCGTGCGCGACGGCTCGCTGTGGAACGCCATGGGCTGGCACGGCAGCGGCTACGACGGGGAGCGCGAGCGCATCAGGGGCCCGTGGGACGTCCACGGGCGCGACGACTGGCGCTGCCGCCAGGAGCAGTTGCTGAACGGCGCGATGAGCGACCCCGACTGGGAGTTCGTCCTCGCCGTCCGCAGATCGCTCCACGACGAGACCGACGGGACCGAAGAGGGCGAGGACACCGGCACCGACCGCACAGGACCGGCCGCCGCGCTGCGCTGGCGCGCGGCGACCGAGCGCGCGGCACGCGCCGAGGAGGGCGGAGAAGGCGGCGATCCGGACGGTTCCGGCGCCGAAGCGCGCGTCAAGCGGCTCCAGCAGCTCATCGGGCGGATCATGCGCTACGAGTCCCGCTTCCGCGCCGACGGGCTCCTGCCGCCCGACGGCACCGTGCGCTCCGTCCGCGCCTGGGACTACGGCCTCGCCTCGATGATGGCGCGCTGGGGCCTGGGCGGGCGCTACTGCGACATGGCGGAGGCCGAGCGCGCCGTCGTGCGCGCGGGCGAGGTGAGCAAGGAGGCGTACGAGTCGTGGGAGGAGTTCTCACTCGGCTATGTGCTCGGCCGGTGCCTGCACTTCGACGAGGAGCGCTACGACGACTGGTACACGGACATGGTCACGGCCCACCGGATCCTCACCACGGACCCGGGCAGCCCCTGGCTCAACATTCCGTTCAAGTGACGTGAGGCGAAAGGTCGGTCCGGCATGGGTTGGTGGAGCGGGCACGGCGGACCCGGCGGATCCGGCACGCCCGGCGGACCCGGCGTGCCCGGTGCGGCGGGAGCGCCCGTAGCCGCGTGGCAGGCGCCGACGGACGTCGAGCGGGCGCTGTACGAGGCCAAGGCCCGCGAGGACTGGCCCGGCTACTTCGACGTGCTCGGCAGCACCTGGCTCTACTGGTCCACGCCCCGGCACCCGCTGGACGCGGTCGGCCAGACGTCGTTCGGCTCGTACTGGAACCCGGGCACGCGCACCCGCTGCGTCGCCCTGTTCACCGCGGGCATGCTGCCGCCGCCCGTGCCCGACCCCGTCTTCGTCAGCAGGCACCTGGGCTCGCTCGCGCGGATCTGGCCCGACGACGAGTGGTGGCTGGCCGTCAACCCGGGCACGCCGTGCGAGGCGTACTTCCCCGCGGGCATGGCGCACCGGGCCGTGTGGCGGCAGCACTGGGAGCGGGCCTGGCGGCCACGGCACTCCACGCTGCGCACCCTGTGGACCGGCGGCCCCCTGCACGGCCCGGTGGCGCACGGGCTGGCCTGCGGGGCGCTGATGAGCGTGAAGAACGGCTCGTACTGGAACTCCGTCGCCTGGCACGGCACCGGCTACGACGACGAGGTGTACCTGCTCAAGCGGTGGTGGGGCGTCACCACGCGGGAGAAGTGGCTGACGTATCTGGAGGAGCTGCTGCGCGGCGACATGGTCAGCGGCGCGTGGGAGTTCGTGCTGAAGGTGCGCGACACGCTGGCCCGCGCGTCCAGGACGGACACGGTCTCCGTCGCCAAGTGGCGGGACGTGACCGAGCACCTGGCCCGCGAGCGGCTCGCCGAGACGCTCGCCTCGCGGGACGGGCCCCCGGACACGAGCGTCATGGACGAGATCAAGCGGCTCCAGGGCCTGATCGGCAAGATCATGCGCTACGAGGCACGCTTCCGCGCCGACGGACTGCTGCCCGAGGACGGCTATGTGCGCTCCGTCCTCGCCTGGGACCACGGCCGCGCCTCCGGCATGGCCCGCTGGGGCCTGGGCGCCAGGTTCGGCGAACTGTGGGAGACCGAGCAGGCACTGCTGCGGGCGGGGCGGGTCAGCCAGGCGTCGTACGACTCGTGGGAGGAGTTCTCCCGCGGCTATGTGCTGGGCCGGTGCCTGCACTTCGACGACGAGGAGTTCGGCGACTGGTACACGGAGATGCTGGACGCCCACCGCATCCTCACCACGGACCCGGCCAGCCCCTGGCTGAACCTCCCCTTCAAGTAGCCCCGTTCACGTAACCCCGTTCACGTGGACGCGTCCGCGCAGGCCAGGTCCAGGAGCGCCTCCGCCGCAGCGCGTGCGTGACGGCCGTAGTCCGCCTCGCCCAGCGCCATGGCCCGGCAGGCGGCCCCGTCCGCGAGGGTGGCCAGCTGTTCGGCGAGTACGGCGGGTTCGGGGCAGCCCAGCTCCGTCAGCAGCGCCGCGATCAGCTCCGCCATCCGCAGTTTCTGCTCGCGGGCGTAGGAGTGGACCGCGCTGCGCGGGTCGGGGAACTCGGCTGCGGCGTCGATGAACGGGCAGCCGCGCACCGGCACCGACTCCTCCGGCTCCGTCACGGGCGGGTCGAACAGCTTGAGCAGCCGTTCCCTCGGGGGGATGTCCTCGCGGGTCAGCACGCCTTCCAGGGTGGCGCCCGACGAGGCGAGGGCCTGGAGGTGGGCGAGGACGAGGTCGTTCTTGGTCCGGAAGTGCGAGTAGAGCGTCCGCTTGGACACCGGCGCTTCCTCCGCGACCTGTTCCATGCCCGTCGCGTTGATCCCCTGCGTCGCGAACAGCCGCGCCGCGGCGGCCAGCGCCCGCTCCCTGCCACCGCGCCCGCGCCGTGAGGTTGTCGTAGCCGTCGCTGCACTCATAACGGCAAGTATACGTTCCCGTTTACTTCAGCCCCGTCACCCTGTTAAGGTCACCTCGGAAGTAAACGCGACCGTTTACATAAGCCGTATGAACCATCACCGAGGAGTCCCCATGAACAGGCCGTCGTTCCCCGCCGCCGAGACCGAGCTGAGCGGGCACGCGGAGAAGCTGATACGCGGCCGTCACGCGACCCGCGCGTTCCGCCCGGAGCCGGTGCCCGAGGACACGATGCGGGCGGTCTTCGCGCTGGCCGGGGCCGCGCCGTCCAACTCCAACGCGCAGCCCTGGCGGGCCGAGGTGGTCAGCGGCGCGGCACGGGAGCGGCTGGCGGACGCGCTGGTGGCGGCCCACACCGAGCAGCGCGCCTCGGTGGACTTCCCGTACTCCGAGGACATGTACACGCCGGTGCACCAGGCCCGTCGTGCCGCGTTCGGCGCCGGGCTCTACGGGGCGCTGGGCATCGGCCCCGACGACCACGCGGCGCGCGCGGCCTACGACGCCGAGAGCCTGCGCTTCTACGGCGCGCCGCACGCCGCGTTCCTGTTCGTCACCGGGGACGGCGGGCCGCGGCTGGCCGCCGACGTCGGCGCCTATATGCAGACGCTGCTCCTGGCGATGACCGCGTACGGCGTGGAGAGCTGCCCGCAGGGGCTGCTGAGCTTCTACGCGGACACCGTCCGCGCCGAACTCGGCGTCACCGAGGGAAAGCTGCTGGTCGGCGTCTCCTTCGGCTACGCCGACGAGTCCGCGCCGGTCAACCACGTCACGGCCGAGCGCGCCGGGCTCGCGTCGACCACGGCCTTCCACGCGTAGGCGCGGGACGCCCCATGGCCGGTCAGCGCGGATTCACCGCGTCCGCGAGGTCGTCCAGCGCGTCCGTGAGGAGGTCGGCGGTGCGCAGGTCGACGGGCGGGGGCTCGTCGGCGCGGGCCCACCAGCGCGACAGCGCCTCGTGGACCGGTGCCCAGTCGACGGCCCTGTTCTCGCGCACCGCTTCGGCGGCCGCCGTCACGGCGGGGCCCAGCGCGGCGGCGTAGTCGGCGGCGCCCTCGCTGGGCTTGGCGTCCCGCTCGGGCAGATGCGGTTCCAGCAGCATCGTCACGCGGCCCATCGTCACCAGCGCCGACTGCGCGTCATTGGCGGAGCGGCGCGAGAGACGGCCGCGGTGACGCACGGGCTCGGCCCCCGCCCTGGCCGCGGTCTGCTCCCATTCGAGGCGCGCGGCGCGCGCGTCGAGAAGCGCCTCGCGGACCTGGCGGGGCGCGCGTTCGGCGGGGCGCGCGAAGCAGTCGAGCACGGCGATGGCGTAACGGCCGTTGGCGTCCAGCCAGTCGGCGAGCCTGTCGCGCAGCAGCGGCGTCTCCCAGGCGGGGAAGACGGCGTAGCTGAGCATGGCCAGGAGCCCGCCCACCGCCGTGAGCCAGATGCGCTCCAGCACCGTCTGGGACCACAGCGAGCCCGCGATGCCGAGCAGGAAGACGACGTAGGCGCCCGTGCAGGCGGAGGTGATGGCGTAACCAGTGCCCATCAGCAGGTACATCGCGCCGATGGACGCCACCGCCAGCGCCGCGCTCACATAGGCGCCCGGATGCGCCAGCCCCATCACCGCGCCCGCGAGGGCGACCCCGACCAGGGTCCCGGCGAAGCGGGCGACGCCGCGCTCGTACGTACGGGAGAAGTCGGGGCGCAGCACCATCACGGCGGTCAGCGCCACCCAGTAGCCGTGCTCGGGCGGGAGTGCCTGGCCCAGGAGGTAACCGGCGGCGGTGACGACGGCCAGGCGCAGCGCGTGGCGGCAGATCGGCGAGGACCAGCGGAACTCGCGGCGGAAGGTGCGCAGCGCGACGGGCACCAGCGCGGCGAGGGTGGGCCGGTGCAGATGGCGCGGGCGGCGTACCCGGCGCCGCGTCCGCTCCTCCTGCGCCGCCTCAGCGGCCTCGGCCGCCTCGATGGCCTCCTGGAACGGTGTCTCGTCCGTCACGTCGCCCGGCCATCCCGGCGGCCCGTGCACCTCCTTGCGGACGGTGTGGAAGGTGGCGCGCGGGAGGATGGGGATGGAGCGGGTGATCTCGACGGGTTCCTGCGCGGCGTCCACGGCGTCGTCCGTGAGCGCGATCAGCCGCATGGCCGCCTTGCGCGCGGGGCCCGTCAGCACGGGCCCGGTCTCCGGCACCTGGAGCACTTCCAGCGCCTCTTCCGGGATGCGGACGCGTTCGCCCCGCCTGATGGCCCGTGCCGTCGCGTCGAGCACCGTCGCGGCGGCGCCGAGCAGGGCGCGCACGCGGTCGCGCTCCGGGCCGACCAACTGCGCGCCGCCGACGATCGGGTCGGCGAGCGAGGCAAGGACGGGCCGGAAGCGTTCGGCGAGCGCGCGGTAGCCGCCGAGCTGGCGCGGCCTGCGGCGGGCCTGCCGGGGGGTGACGGCGGCGGCGCTGCGGGCCTCCATCAGCGGCTCGGGGTCGAAGGAGGCCATGGGGTCGTGCCGCAGCCGCCGCGCGTAGTCGGCGACCCCGGCCAGCGCGTCGGCGAGCGTGTCGCGCCGCTCGCCCCACGGCCGCACGGGGAACAGCACGATCAGCGTCGCCTGCACCACCCCGCCGACCGCGATGAGCCCCGCGTGCGCGAGGGCGCCCAGCACGGTGGTGGGCAGCGTGACGGTGACGAGCATGACGGCGATGGTCAGCGCGGCGACCACCCCGGACGTCGGCCCGACCCCCCACGCCATGCCGGCGGCGAACGCCCAGACCGCGAGCAGCACCACGAAGGCGGGCGGCCACGGCGCGAGCAGGTAGCCGAGGAAGGTGGACGCCGCGAGCCCGGCCGCAGCCGCGAGCGCGAGCACGGGGCGGGGCCGCCAGCTTCGCTGGAACGTCGCGACACCGGACGCGAAGGCGCCGAAAGCGGAGGACACCGCGAGCTGTGCGGAGCCCAGCGCGAGCGCGAGCCCGATCACGACGGCGACCCCGACCGCACCCCGCAGCGCGATGAGCGGGGTGAGCGAGGCGCGCTCGATGGTCAGTCCGGATCGGGCTGTCTCCTTGATCGCCCGGAGCCAGGGCATGGCCGTCATGCGTCCGAGAATACGGGCAGGGGCGGAAGACCCCTCGGCCCAGGGCCGGGGGTCCTCCGGTGTCGCGTGCCAACGCCCCGCAGGTCAGGGCGGTGATGCGAGACGAAGGTCACGACGGGGACGGCCTTCGGCCCGTCAGGAGGACGTCGGGAAGCCGAGGTTGATGCCGCCGCTGTCCGCGGGGTCGGGCCAGCGGGTCGTGATGACCTTGCCGCGCGTGTAGAAGTGGATGCCGTCGTTCCCGTAGATGTGCAGATCCCCGAAGAGGGAGTCCTTCCAGCCGCCGAAGGAGTGGTGCCCGACGGGAACCGGAATGGGGACGTTGACGCCGACCATGCCCGCCTCGACCTCCAGCTGGAAGCGGCGGGCCGCGCCGCCGTCGCGGGTGAAGATGGCCGTGCCGTTGCCCCACTTGCTGCCGTTGATGAGCCGGATCGCCTCGTCGTACGTCTCCGCGCGCACCACGCACAGCACCGGGCCGAAGATCTCGTCGCGGTAGGCGTCCATCTCGGGCGAGACCCGATCCAGCAGCGAGACCCCCAGGAAGAAGCCCTCCTCGTGCCCTGCGACGGTGTACCCGGTGCCGTCCACCACCACCTCGGCGCCCTGGGCGCGTGCTCCGTCCACGTACGAGGCCACCTTGTCGCGGTGCTCGCGCGTGATGAGGGGGCCCATCTCGGAGGCGGGGTCGTCGCCGGGGCCGACGCGCAGCGCGCGGGCGCGCTCCGCGATCCTCGCGACCAGTTCGTCCCCGCTGCCGCCGACCGCGACGACCACGGAGACGGCCATGCAGCGCTCACCGGCCGAGCCGTACGCCGCGTTGATCGCGTTGTCCGCTGCGAAGTCGAGGTCGGCGTCGGGCAGGACGAGCATGTGGTTCTTGGCGCCGCCCAGCGCCTGGACCCGCTTGCCCGAGGCCACCGCGCCCTGCTGGATGTACCGGGCGATGGGCGTGGACCCCACGAAGGAGACCGCCGCCACGTCCGGGTGCTCCAGCAGCCGGTCGACGGCCACCTTGTCGCCGTTGACGACGTTGAGGACGCCGTCGGGCAGACCGGCCTCGGCGGCGAGTTCCGCGAGCCGGTAAGCGGCCGAGGGGTCCTTCTCGCTGGGCTTCAGCACGAAGGTGTTGCCGCAGGCGATGGCCAGCGGGAACATCCACATCGGCACCATCGCCGGGAAGTTGAACGGGGTGATGCCCGCGACGACGCCGACCGGCTGCCGGATGGAGGCGACGTCCACCCGCGTGGAGACCTGCGTGGACAGCTCGCCCTTGAGCTTCTCGGGGATGCCGCAGGCCAGCTCCACGATCTCCATGCCGCGCGCCACCTCACCGAGCGCGTCGGAGTGGACCTTGCCGTGCTCGGCCGTGATGAGCGCTGCGATCTCGTCGCGGTGCGCGTCCAGCAGCTCGCGGTACCGGAAGAGGAAGGCGGTGCGCCTGGCCAGCGACGACTGAGCCCAGTCCGGGTACGCCTCCCTGGCCGCCGCGACGGCCGCGTCGGCCTCCTCCGCCGAGGCGAGCGAGACCCGCGTGGGCTGCGCGCCCGTCGCCGGGTCGTAGACGGGCCCGAAGCTGCCGGAAACGGACTCGACGGGCTTCCCGCCGATCCAGTGGCCGAGGGTCTTCATCAGGGGGAGCCTTCCTACGGGGTGTCGCGGGGTGTGGGGGCGTGCGGCGTTCACGTGGGGGTGCGGGCGCGCGGCCCGTCACAGGTGGTGGCGGCGTTGCGCTGCGTGGCGTTCGTACTCCTCGCGGGCCCTGACCGCGGCGGGGCGGCCCGAGGTCTCGGCCACGACCACGTCCCACCACGCCTGCGCCTCGGGCGCGGTGGCGGCGGAATCGGTGTCGGTGTCCGTCTCGACGTACACGCACGTCGGGCGCGCCGAGGCCCGTGCCGCGGCCAGCGCAGCGCGCAACTCCCCGACCGTCCCTGCGCGGTGCACCTCCATGCCCAGCGACGCCGCGTTCGCCGCGAGGTCGACGGGCAGCGGGTCGCCCGTGTAGGTGCCGTCGGCCGCGCGGTAGCGGTAGGCGGTGCCGAAGCGTTCGGCGCCCGTCTGCTCGGAGAGGCCGCCGATGGACGCGTAGCCGTGGTTCTGGAGGAGTACCACGTTGATGTCGACGCGCTCCTGGACCGCGGTGACGATCTCCGTCGGGAGCATCAGATATGTGCCGTCCCCCACCAGCGCCCACACCGGCCGCTCCGGGGCCGCGAGGCGCACGCCGATGGCGGCGGGGATCTCGTAGCCCATGCAGGAGTAGCCGTATTCGAGGTGGTACTGGCGCGGTGAGCGGGCCCGCCACAGCTTGTGCAGATCGCCGGGGAGCGAGCCCGCCGCGTTGATGATCACGTCGTCGTCGCCGACGGCCGCGTCCAGCGCGCCCAGCACCTGGGTCTGCGTCGGCCGCGCGTCCTCGTCGGGCGCCGCGTACGCGGAGTCGACGACCTCCTCCCAGCGGGCCTTGCCCGTCGCGGTCCCGGCCGCGTACTCCCCGGCCACCCGGTGCCCCGCCAGCGCCTCCGTCAGCGCTTCGAGCGCGGCCCGCGCGTCCGCGACCACCGCGAGCCCCGCCATCTTGTGGGAGTCGAAGGCGGCGACGTTGACGTTGACGAAGCGGACGGACGGGTCGGCGAAGAGCGTGTGGGACGCGGTGGTGAAGTCGGTCCAGCGGGTGCCGACGCCGAGGACGAGGTCGGCCGTGCGCGCCAGGTCGTCCGCGACGGCGGTGCCCGTGTGCCCGATGCCGCCCACGTCGCAGGGGTGGTCGTGGCGCAGCGAGCCCTTGCCCGCCTGCGTGGACGCGACGGGGATGCCCGTCGCGTCGGCCAGCGCGCGCAACGCGTCCTCCGCCTCGCTGTGGTGCACGCCGCCGCCCGCGACGATCAGCGGCCGGTGCGCGGCGCGCACGGCCGCCGCCGCCTCCGCGAGCGTGTCAGCGTCCGGCGCCGGGCGGCGCACGTGCCAGACGCGCTCGGCGAAGAACTCCTCGGGCCAGTCGTACGCCTCGGCCTGCACGTCCTGCGGCAGCGCGAGCGTGACGGCGCCGGTTTCGACGGGGTCGGTGAGCACGCGCATCGCCTGCAGCACGGCGGGGATCAGGGCCTCGGACCTGTGGACGCGGTCGAAGTAGCGGGAGACGGGCCGCAGCGCGTCGTTGACGGAGACGTCCCCCGCGTAGGGCACCTCCAGTTGCTGGAGCACGGGGTCCGCGACACGGGTGGCGAAGGTGTCGCCCGGCAGCAGCAGGACGGGCAGCCGGTTGACGGTGGCGAGCGCGGCGCCCGTGACGAGGTTGGTGGCGCCGGGCCCGATGGAGGTGGTCACGGCATGCGCCGAGAGGCGGTCGCGCTGACGGGCGTAGCCGACGGCCGCGTGCACCATGGCCTGCTCGTTCCTGCCCTGGAGATAGGGCAGCGGAGCCGGCGCAGGAGCGCCCTGGCTGTCGTGCCCACCCTGCCCGCTCTCCAGGAGGGCCTGGCCCATTCCGGCGACGTTGCCGTGGCCGAGGATGCCCCAGCAGGCGGCGATGAGGCGGTGGCGACGCCCGTCGCGCTCGGTGTACTGGGCGGCGAGGAAGCGCACGAGGGCCTGCGCGACGGTCAGCCGCCGCGTGGCGACCGGGGGCGTCGTCGCCGGTTCGGTGCCGGGCAGGGGGTCGGCGCCGGGCGGCGGGGCGGTGCCCGGCGGTGTGTCCGTGCCCGTCGTCGATGGTCCTGTGCCGGTCGGCCGTTCGGTGTCAGCGGTGTTCACTGTCCCGCCTCCCCTTCCACTGCCGGAGCGGTGTAGAGCGGCAGCCTTGGATCGACAGGCTGCTGCTCCCAACTGCCTCGGATCCAGGCATGATCAGGATGGTCGCAGATGAGCCAGGCCCGATCCAGCCCCGGACCGGCCATGACGTTGAGGTAGTACATGTCGTGTCCCGGTACGGCCATGGACGGGCCGTGCCAGCCGTCGGGGATCAGCACGGCGTCACCGCCGCGCACCTCGGCGAGGACGTCGGTGCCGCGCCCGTGCCCCGAGGGCGAGACGCGCTGGTAGCCGATGCCGGGGACGCCCTCGGGCGCGTCGGGCGCGTGGGCGATCTCGAAGTAGTAGATCTCCTCCAGTTCGCTCTCCTCCCCCGGCCGCTCCTCGTCGTGCTTGTGCGGCGGGAAGGAGGACCAGTTGCCGCCCGGGGTCAGTACCTCGACCGCGATGAGCCTGTCCGCCTCGAAGACGCCCGCCGCGCCGAAGTTGTTGACCTGGCGCGAGCAGTTGCCGGTGCCGCGCAGCTCCACGGGTACGCCGGAGGCGGGCCCGTAGCGCGCGGGCAGCCGCCGCGCACAGCGCGCCCCGGTGAGCGCGAAGCGTCCGCCGTCCGCGCTGTCGATCCGTACGGTCGCGTCGCGCGGCACATAGGCGAAGTCGGTCACGCCGCTGAAGACGCTCGCGCGCCCCGCGAGCGGGAAGACGGCGTCCTCGACGGCGTCCTCCGCTGTCACCGTGCAGCCGCCGTTGAGGGGCAGCACGATCCACTCGCTGTCGCCGGTGCCGAAGGTGTGCGTGCCGCCGGGTTCCAGTTCCAGCACGCGGAGGGAGGAGTGGGCCCAGCCCGCGCGTGCGGGGTCGATGTCCAGGGCGTACGGACCGGCAGCGGCGCTGCCCGCCGTCACATGGAACGCGCTCCCGGCGCGCCCTGCCCGCTCGTCGGTGCCCGCCTTGTGCGCCGTCTCCGGCATCCTCGCGCCCTCCGCCTCCGCCGTCGCTGCCGCTGCCGTCTTCCCGTCGGCCATGCCCGTCCTCACCCTCGCTTCTCGTACGTACCCCTCACAGCAGCCCGACCGCCGTGTCCACGGCTGCCGTGACATCGCCGTCCGCCGGATAGAGCAGTGTGCGGCCCACGACCAGCCCCCGCACGGTGGGCAGCCGCAGGGCCTTGCGCCACTTCTCGTACGTGACCTCCTGGTCCCCGTTCACCTCGCCGCCGAGCAGCACCGTCGGCAGCGTGGAGGTCTCGCAGACCCACGCCATGTCGTCCGGGTCCTCGGTCACCGGCAGCTTCAGCCAGGTGTAGGCGGACGTGCCCGCGAGGCCCGAGGCGATGGCGATGGACCTGGCGACGGCCTCCGCGCCCAGGTCGTTCGTCACCTTCCCGTCCACGCGGCGGCAGATGAACGGCTCGACGAAGACGGGGAGCCCGCGCTCGGCCATGGCGTCGATGGCGCGGGCCGTGGAGACCATGGTGCTGAGGGAGCCCTGGTCCTCGTAGTCGATACGGAGCAGGAGCTTGCCCGCGTCGAACCGCAGCCGCTCGATGTCCTGGGCGCGGTGGCCCGTGAAGCGGTCGTCGAGTTCGAAGGCCGCGCCCGCGAGACCGCCCCGGTTCATCGAGCCGACGACGACCTTGTCGTCCAGCGCGCCGAGGAGGAGCAGGTCCTCCAGGATGTCGGCGGTGGCGAGCACCCCGTCCACGCCGGGGCGGGAGAGCGCCAGCGTCAGCCGCTCCAGCAGGTCGGCGCGGTTGGCCATCGCGAACTTGCGCTCGCCGACGCCCAGGGCGCCGCGCGCGGGGTGGTCGGCGGCGATGATCATCAGCCGGTCGCGCCCCGTCCCGGACGCGGCGGGGGCGCCGGGGGCGCCGAGCAGCGGACGGCGGCGGCGCAGTGCCGCCGCCTCCGCGATGGCCTCGGGGTGCCTGCTGCGCACCGCGACGAGGTCGGGGATGCTGATGCTGCTCAAGAGAGGCTCACTTTCCTGGCGGCGGGGTGGGCGACGGGGGGGGCGAGGGCCGGGCGGCCGGGTCAGTGCCCGAGGAGCGCGTCGACCTCGTCGGCCGTCGGCATCGCGGACGAACAGGCGAGCCGCGAGGCGACGAGTGCCCCGGCCGCGTTGGCGTACCGCATCACGTACTCCAGGTCCCAGCCCGCGAGCAGCCCGTGGCACAACGAGCCGCCGAAGGAGTCCCCGGCGCCGAGCCCGTTGACGACCTCGACGGGGTGCGGCGGCACCTCGGCCTCACTGCCGTCCCTGTGCAGGGCGAGCACGCCCTTGGGCCCCTGCTTGACGACGGCGAGTTCGGCCCCGGCCGCCAGCAGCGCCTCGGCGCAGGCGCGGGGTTCGCGGATGCCGGTGGCCACCTCGCACTCGTCGACGTTGCCGACGGCGACGGTCGCGTGCGCGAGCGCCCGGCGGTACACGGCGCGGGCCTCGTCGGGGTGTCCCCAGAACATCGGGCGCCAGTCCAGGTCGAAGACGGTGGTGCCGCTGGTGGTGCCGCTCTTCGCGCGGGCCTCCAGCGCGGCCAGGGTGGCGCTCCGGCTGGGCTCCTCGCACAGGCCGGTGCCTGACATCCAGAAGACGCGGGCCGCGCGGACCGCGTCGAGGTCCAGTTCGTGGGCGTGGATCTCCAGGTCGGGCGCCTTGGGCTGACGGTAGAAGTAGAGCGGGAAGTCGTCCGGCGGGAAGATCTCGCAGAAGGTGACGGGCGTCGGGTACCGCTCGACGGGCGTCACCCAGCGGTCGTCCACGCCGAAGCCGGTGAGGGCCTGGTGGACGTACTCGCCGAAGGGGTCGCGGCCCGTGCGGCTGATGACGGCCGTGGTGCGGCCGAGCCTGGCCGCCGCGACGGCGACGTTGGTGGGCGAGCCGCCGAGGAACTTGCCGAAGGTCTCCACCTGGGGAAGGGGCACCCCGGTCTGGAGCGGGTAGATGTCCACTCCGATGCGGCCCATCGTGATGACGTCGAACGGCTCGTGAACGGCTGCCATGGGTGCCCTTCCGGGGAGCGGGAAGAAACGGTGACGGGGTACGCGTCCAGTAGGTCTCCCTCATCGTCGGACCGTCCGTCGACACCTGTCAATGATTTGTCCTTACATACGGACGTCTCGGGAAGTGGCGATCCCGGTGTCCTCGTTACGTAAAGATGAAGTGTTGTCCTGACAAAGCCTTGACAGCGGCATCGCTCCCGGAGTTGGCTCACCCCGGCACACCCGCGACGCCGCACGCACGCATGCCGCACGTACAACGAGGAGCCCTCACCATGACCGCTTCCCTCGACCGCCTCCGGGTCGGCTCAGCGCCCGACTCCTGGGGCGTCTGGTTCCCCGACGACCCCCACCAGGTGCCCTGGTCCCGCTTCCTCGACGAGGTGTCGGGCGCGGGCTACGAGTGGATCGAGCTGGGCCCGTACGGCTATCTGCCCACCGACCCCGCGCGCCTCACCGACGAGGTGACCGCGCGCGGACTCCAGGTCTCCGCAGGCACCGTCTTCACCTCGCTGCACCGGGGCCCGGAGGTGTGGGACGCCACCTGGGAACACGTCAGCCAGGTCGCGGAACTCACCCGGGCCATGGGCGCGGACCACCTCGTCGTCATCCCCTCCTTCTGGCGCGACGACAAGACCGCCGCGCCCATCGAGCCCAGCGAGCTGACCGCCGAGCAGTGGAGGCATCTGACGGGCGGCATGGAGCGGCTGGCGCGCGAGGTGCGCGAGCGGTACGGGCTCGGCATCGTCGTCCACCCGCACGCGGACACCCACATCGACACCGAGGAGCACGTCGCCCGCTTCCTCGACGCGACGGACCCGGACCTCGTCGGCCTGTGCCTGGACACGGGGCACTACGCGTACTGCGGCGGGGACAGCGTCAAGCTGATCGAGACCTACGGGGAGCGCATCGGCTATCTGCACCTCAAGCAGGTGGACCCGGACATCCTGGCCGAGGTCGTACGGGACGGCATCCCGTTCGGGCCCGCCGTGAAGAAGGGCGTCATGTGCGAGCCGCCGCTCGGGGTGCCCGCGATGGAGCCGGTGCTCAGCGCGGCGCAGGGGCTGGGCGTCGACCTCTTCGCCATCGTCGAGCAGGACATGTACCCCTGCCCGCCGGACCGGCCCCGCCCCATCGCCGAGCGCACCCGCCGCTTCCTGCGCACCTGCGGCGCATAGCCCCTCCCGGCCCCACCTCCCCTCCCCCGCCCGCACCTCTCCGAGCCGAGGGACGACATGAGTCACCACGCACCACTGGGCATAGCCGTGATCGGCACCGGCAAGATGGGCGCCGACCATGTGCGCCGCGTCCGCGACCTCATCAGCGGCGCCCGGATCGCCGCCGTCGTGGACATCGACGAGGCCCGCGCCGCGCATCTGGCCGACGGCATCGACGGCTGCACCGCCTACACAGAACCGGCCGCCGCCATGGACGACCCGGCCGTCGACGCGCTGATCATCGCCTCGCCGGGCCCCGCGCACGAGGCCACCCTGCTCGACGCGCTCGCACGTGACCTGCCCGTCCTGTGCGAGAAGCCGCTGACCCCCGACGCCGAGAGCGCGCTGCGCGTGCTGGAGGCCGAGCAGCGGCTCGGGCACCGGCGCATCCAGGTGGGCTTCATGCGCCGGTTCGACCCCGAGCACGCGCGGCTCAAGAGGGTGCTGGCGGGCGGCGAACTGGGCCGGACGCTGCTGCTGCACTGCCGCCACCGCAACGTCTCCGTGCACGACTACTTCACCGACGAGATGCTCATCACCGACTCCGTCGTGCACGAGATGGACAGCGCGCGCTGGCTGCTGGAGCAGGAGATCACCGCCGTCACGGTGCTGAAGCCGGCCCGCTCCTCGCTCTCGCCGCGCGTCCTGAGCGACCCGCAACTGGTGCTGTTCGAGACGGCGGGCGGCGCGCTCGTCGACGTCGAGATCTTCGCTGCCAGCGGCTTCGGCTACCAGGTGCAGGCGGAGGCCGTGTGCGAGCGCGGCACGGCCCGGATCGGCGAGGGCGGCGGGGTCGGCGGGGTGCTCACCAGCGCGGCGGGCCGCTGGGGCGGCGAGATCGACCAGGACTACGTCACACGCTTCGAGGAGGCGTACGACCGCGAGGTGCGGCACTGGGCCGACGCCACCCGTCGCGGCGAGACCACCGGGCCCACCGCCTGGGACGGTTACGCGGCTGCCGCCGTGTGCGAGGCGGGCGTACGGGCGCAGGCCACCGGGCAGCGCACCGAGGTCACGATGATCGAGCGCCCGGCCTTCTACGCCTGACGCCTGACGCCTCCGGCCCGCTCCGGGGTGCGCCCCCGGAGTGGGCGCGCCGGTGTCCGCGTACGGGAACGGGCGTCGGGGTCCCGTCACGAGCGTCACCGTTACACCGGTTCCGCGTCACAGACGCTCTACAGGCACGGCCCTGATGTCACGCAGCGTCGTTCACCGGGCACAGGGTGAGTGATCAACAGCCACCCCTGTGGGAGGTGCCGAGTAGATGGCCGACCGACGGCTCTGGTCGTACAAGGAAATCGCCGCGCACATCAGCGTCCAGCCGGACACCGTGCGCTCTTACCGGAAGCACGGCCTGCTGCCACAACCCGACCTGGTGGAGGGCGGTAAGCCGTACTGGTTCGCGGACACCATCCGCGAATGGGTCACGAGACGCCCCGGACACCGCGGAGGACGCTGACACACACCGCACCGCACACCCCCGACCCCCTTAGGCCCCCTTACGGAACGGCCCCGGCCGCCTCTCCCTGTGAGAGGCGGCCGGGGCCGTCCGCGGTTCCGCCTCGCCCGTGCACGCTCGTACCTGCCCGCACCCGCCCGCACTTCATACCTAGGGGGGGTATACTCTGGCAGTAGCGGTACAGAAGCGAAGCACGAGCGTCAGGAGAACCCCATGAGCAACGTCACCACCGTCTACAAGGTCTCCGGCATGACCTGCGGCCACTGCGAGGGCGCGGTCTCCGAGGAGGTCTCCGAGATCGAGGGCGTCTCCTCGGTCAAGGCCGTGGCCTCCACGGGCGAGGTCACCGTCGTCTCCACGGCGGAGCTGGACGACGAGGCCGTGCGCGCCGCCGTCGACGAGGCGGGCTACGAGCTGACGGGGCGCGCGTAACCACCATGCGCGGCACCACCGACACCCCCTCCTCCCCCGAGGCCGGGACGGGGACCGGGACCGGGGCCAGCTCCGGGACCGGCCCTGACCCCTCCCGCGTCGAGCTGGCCATCGGCGGGATGACGTGCGCGTCCTGCGCCGCGCGCGTCGAGAAGAAGCTGAACCGGATGGAGGGCGTCACCGCCACCGTCAACTACGCGACGGAGAAGGCGAGGGTGACGTACGGCGAGGGGGTCTCCGTCGACGACCTGATCGCCACGGTGCGGCGCACCGGGTACAGCGCCGAGCCGCCTCCTCCCCCGCCCCCGACGCCCGCTCCGGCGGCGGAGACCACGGCGGAGGCCACGGAACCCGCGCGGACGGACGCGAGGGCGGAAGCGCGGGACGACGCCGGAAGCGAGGGCGGGGACGGAGGCGCGGACGCGGGCGCGCGGGAGCTGGCCGGGCTGCGGCAGCGCCTGCTCGTCACACTCGTCCTGTCCGTGCCCGTCGTGCTGATGGCGATGGTCCCGGCCCTCCAGTTCGACAACTGGCAGTGGCTCTCGCTCACCCTCGCCGCGCCCGTGGTCGTGTGGGGCGGACTGCCCTTCCACCGCGCCACCTGGACGAACCTGCGGCACGGCGCCGCGACGATGGACACCCTGATCTCGGTCGGCACGCTGGCCGCCTTCGGCTGGTCCCTGTGGGCGCTGTTCTTCGGGGAGGCCGGGATGCCGGGGATGCGGCACCCCTTCTCGCTGACCGCCGGACCCGGCGAGGGCGCGTCGGCGATCTATCTCGAAGTCGCGGCGGGCGTCACCGTCTTCATCCTGCTGGGCCGCTATCTGGAGACCCGCTCCAAGCGCAGCGCGGGCGCCGCACTGCGCGCCCTGATGCGGCTCGGCGCGAAGGACGTGGCCGTGCTGCGCGGGGGCGCGGAGACCCGGATCCCGGTGGAGCGGCTGGCCGTGGGCGACCACTTCGTCGTACGGCCCGGCGAGACCGTCGCCACCGACGGCACCGTCGTGGAGGGCTCCTCGGCGCTGGACACGTCGATGCTGACCGGCGAGTCGGTGCCGGTGGACGTCGGCGCGGGCAACCCGGTGACGGGCGCGACGGTGAACACGGCGGGGCGGCTGGTGGTGGAGGCCACCCGCGTCGGCTCCGACACGCAGCTCGCCCGGATGGCGCGGCTGGTGGAGGACGCGCAGAGCGGCAAGGCGGAGGTGCAGCGGCTCGCCGACCGCGTCTCGGCCGTCTTCGTGCCCGTGGTCCTGCTGCTGGCGCTGGGCACGCTGGTGTGCTGGCTGCTGGCGACGAGCGACATCACGGCCGCGTTCACAGCCGCCGTGGCCGTACTGATCATCGCCTGCCCGTGCGCGCTGGGCCTGGCCACGCCCACGGCCCTGATGGTGGGCACGGGGCGCGGGGCGCAGCTCGGCATCCTCATCAAGGGCCCGGAGGTGCTGGAGTCGACGCGGCGCGTGGACACCGTCGTCCTGGACAAGACGGGCACGGTGACCACCGGGCACATGACGCTCCGGGACGTCTTCGCCGGGGACGGCGTGGACGAGGCGGAGCTGCTGCGGCTCGCGGGCGCGCTGGAGGCCGCCTCCGAGCATCCGGTCGCGCGCGCCGTCGCCGAGGGCGCCCGCGCACGGACGGACGCGGGTTCGGGTCCGGGTACTGGCACGGGCTCGCTGCCCGTGCCCGAGCGGTTCGAGAACCTCGCCGGGGTCGGCGTGCGCGGCGTGGTGGACGGTCGGAGCGTACGGGTCGGGCGCCCGGAGGGGGAGCTTCCGCCAGGGCTGGCCGCCTCGGCGCGGGCGGCCGAGGCCGAGGGGCGCACGGCCGTGGCGGTGAGCTGGGACGGGGAGGTGCGCGGCGTGCTGACCGTGGCCGACTCCGTGAAGGAGACGAGCGCCGAGGCCGTGCGCGCACTGCGGTCGCTGGGCCTGGCCCCCGTGCTGCTGACCGGCGACAACCGCACGGTGGCCGAGGCGGTCGCCCGCGAGGTCGGCATCGTCGAGGACGGCCGGGGCGGCCAGGACTCCCCGGGCGGCCCGGAGGGCTCCGGCGCCACGGAGGGCCTGGTCATCGCGGGAGTGCTGCCCGAGGAGAAGGTCGAGCGGGTGCGCGGGCTCCAGCGCGAGGGCCGCACCGTCGCCATGGTCGGCGACGGCGTCAACGACGCGGCGGCGCTGGCCACGGCCGATCTGGGCCTCGCCATGGGCACGGGCACGGACGCCGCGATCGAGGCGGGCGACCTCACGCTCGTACGGGGCGATCTGCGGGTCGCCGCCGACGCCATCCGCCTCTCCAGGAGGACGCTGGCCACCATCAAGGGCAACCTCGTCTGGGCCTTCGGCTACAACGTCGCCGCGCTGCCGCTGGCCGCCGCCGGACTGCTGAACCCGATGATCGCGGGGGCCGCGATGGCCTTCTCCTCGGTCTTCGTGGTGACGAACAGCCTCCGCCTGCGCCGCTTCCACTGAGGCGGCGGGACGGCGGGACGACCCAAGGCGCGCCGGAGACCTTCCGGTGAAGTGTCTTCACACAAAGGTCACGACGTCACGCCATATGACGAAAACGCCCCGTCGAGCAGGTCCCCCCACGGGCCTGTCGACGGGGCGTTCCGTTTCCCGGTCACGGATTCCCCCCACGGGATCCTGGCCGGGCGCTTGCTGGCTGCACGTACGGGTCGGGAGGGCCGCTCAAAGCTCCCCGTGCTGCACGCTTCACCCCTGTTGCATCACCGGGCCCGTCCCCCAAAGACGTGCTCGGTGCGGTGGCAGAAGGCTCCGCCGGGAGGCCATCGCCACCCTGTTAGACCTTCGACCCTCCGCAATGGTTACCCCCCAATCTCTGTGATCTAAATCTCTTCACAGATCTCCACAAAAGAAGAGCCCCGGTCCGCTTGGACCGGGGCCTTCCGGGGGTCCCGGGGATGCGTGCGGGCACCCCGGGGAAGCGTCAGCGCGACTCGACCGGGACGTACTCACGCTCGACGACGCCCGTGTAGATCTGGCGCGGGCGACCGATACGGGAGCCCGGCTCCTTGATCATCTCGTGCCACTGGGCGATCCAGCCGGGGAGGCGGCCCAGCGCGAACAGCACGGTGAACATGCTGGTCGGGAAGCCCATGGCCCGGTAGATCAGACCGGTGTAGAAGTCGACGTTCGGGTAGAGCTTGCGCTCCACGAAGTAGTCGTCACTCAGGGCGTGCTCCTCCAGCCGGAGGGCGATGTCGAGCAGCTCGTCGCTCTTGCCCAGGGCGGAGAGGACATCGTGCGCCGCGGCCTTGATGATCTTCGCCCGGGGGTCGAAGTTCTTGTAGACGCGGTGACCGAAGCCCATCAGCTTCACGCCGTCTTCCTTGTTCTTCACCTTGCGGATGAAGGTGTCGACATCGCCGCCCGCGGCCTGGATGCCCTGGAGCATCTCCAGAACGCTCTGGTTGGCGCCGCCGTGCAGGGGGCCCCACAGCGCGTTGATGCCCGCCGAGATGGAGGCGAACATGTTGGCCTGCGAGGAGCCGACGAGGCGGACCGTCGACGTCGAACAGTTCTGCTCGTGGTCCGCATGGAGGATCAGGAGCTTGTCGAGCGCGTTCACCACGACCGGGTCGAGGTCGTACTCGGCGGCCGGGACGGAGAACGTCATCCGCAGGAAGTTCTCGACGTAACCGAGGTCGTTGCGCGGGTAGACGACCGGGTGGCCCATGGCCTTCTTGTAGGCGTAGGCCGCGATCGTCGGGAGCTTGGCCAGCAGCCGGATCGTCGAGAGGTGGCGCTGCTCCTCGTCGAACGGGTTGTGGCTGTCCTGGTAGAAGGTCGACAGTGCACTGACGACCGAGGAGAGCATCGCCATCGGGTGGGCGTCACGCGGGAAGCCGTCGTAGAACCGCTTGACGTCCTCGTGCAGCAGGGTGTGCTGCGTGATCTCGTTCTTGAAGCCCGCGAGCTGGTCGACGGTGGGCAGCTCACCGTTGATCAGCAGATAGCCGGTCTCCAGGAAGGTGCCGCGCTCGGCCAGCTGCTCGATCGGGTAGCCGCGGTAGCGCAGGATGCCATTCTCACCGTCGAGATAAGTGACGGCGGATTTGTACGCGGCGGTGTTGCCATAGCCCGAATCCAGGGTCACCAGACCGGTCTCGGCCCTCAGCTTCCCGATGTCGAAACCACGGTCTCCGACCGTGCTGTCCACGACCGGGTAGCTGTACTCGCCGTCCCCGTACCGAAGTACTACAGAGTTGTCGCTCACGTCATCCCTCACCGACGTAGTGCCTCTTCTTCGAGGTGCCCTGACTCTCTCCACTTTCCCCCATTCAGTGCTGTGCGGTGCACTCGGGGTCGGCCAAAGGGCTCCTATGTGGCACGCAGTGCCTTTCTTTGAACATCCTGCACCCTGGAACCAGCGGCGGTCACCCCCCGAAACCGCTCTCGCCCCCGCCGGAGGGCACCGGCGGTCTCAGCGCCCCGCTGAGCCGGTGAGCCAGCGCGGTGCAGCGCCGACCCGCCGAGACGGTGCGCACCGCCTGCCCGATCGCCCTCCGCGAGCCCACCAGGACCACCAGGCGCTTTGCCCTGGTCACGGCCGTATAGAGCAGATTGCGCTGGAGCATCATCCAGGCGCCCGTGGTGACGGGAATCACCACCGCCGGATACTCGCTGCCCTGCGACCTGTGGATGGTGACGGCATAGGCGTGGGACAGCTCGTCCAGTTCGTCGAAGTCGTACTCCACCTCTTCGTCCTCGTCCGTGCGGACGGTGAGCCGCTGATCGTCCAGGTGCATGGCGGTGACGACGCCGACGGTGCCGTTGAAGACTCCGTTGGCCCCCTTGTCGTAGTTGTTGCGGATCTGCGTGACCTTGTCTCCGACGCGGAAGACACGGCCGCCGAAGCGCTTCTCCGGCAGATCGGGGCGGGCCGGGGTCACCGCCTGCTGGAGCAGCCCGTTGAGCGTGCCGGCGCCCGCCGGGCCGCGGTGCATGGGGGCCAGCACCTGGACGTCCCGGCGCGGATCGAGGCCGAAGCGGGCGGGGATGCGGCGCGCGACGATGTCCACCGTCAGCTTTCCGGCCTCCTCCGTGTCGTCCTCGACGAAGAGGAAGAAGTCACTCATTCCCTGGGTGACGGGCGGGGTGCCGGAATTGATGCGGTGCGCGTTCGTCACCACGCCCGACTGCTGCGCCTGCCGGAAGATGCGCTTCAGCCGGACGGAGGGCACCGGACCCTCCTCGGCGAGCAGATCCCGCAGCACCTCCCCGGCGCCGACCGACGGCAACTGGTCCACATCGCCCACCAGGAGCAGATGCGCGCCGGGCGGCACGGCCTTGACCAGCTTGTTCGCCAGGAGGAGATCGAGCATGGACGCCTCGTCCACGACAACCAGATCCGCTTCGAGGGGCCGCTCCCTGTCGTACGCGGCGTCCCCGCCGGGCTTCAGCTCCAGCAGCCGGTGGACGGTGGACGCCTCCACGCCCGTCAGCTCCGAGAGCCGCTTGGCGGCCCGTCCGGTGGGGGCCGCCAGCACCACCTTCGCCTTCTTGGCCCGCGCCAGCTCCACCACCGAGCGGACGGTGAAGGACTTGCCGCAGCCGGGGCCGCCCGTGAGGACGGCGACCTTCTCCGTCAGCGCCAGGCGCACGGCCTCCCGCTGCTCGGGCGCCAGCTCGGCACCGGTGCGCGTGGCCAGCCAGCCCAGCGCCGCCTCCCAGTCCACGTCCCCGAAGGCGGGCAACCGCTCCTCGTCGGTGCGCAGCAGCCTCAGCAACTGGCCCGACAGGGACAGCTCGGCCCGGTGGAAGGGCACCAGATAGACGGCGGTGCGCGGCTGACCGTCCTCCCCGGGGACCGTCTCGCGCACGACCCCCTCCTCCTCGGCTGCCAGTTCGGCCAGGCAGTCGATGACCAGGCCCGTGTCCACCTGGAGCAGCTTCACCGAGTCCGAGATCAGCTCCTCCTCGGGGAGATAGCAGTGGCCCTGGTCCGTGGACTGGGACAGCGCGTACTGCATGCCCGCCTTGACGCGCTCCGGGCTGTCGTGGGGGATGCCGACGGCCTGGGCGATGCGGTCGGCGGTGAGGAAGCCGATGCCCCACACGTCGGCCGCGAGGCGGTAGGGCTGGTTCTTGACGACGGAGATGGAGGCATCGCCGTACTTCTTGTAGATCCGCACGGCGATGGAGGTGGAGACGCCGACTCCCTGGAGGAAGACCATCACCTCCTTGATGGCCTTCTGCTCCTCCCAGGCCGCCGCAATCTTCTTGGTCCGCTTGGGACCCAGCCCGGGGACCTGGATGAGCTGCTGTGCGTCGGCCTCGATGACATCGAGGGTGTCCGTCCCGAAGTGATCGACGATGCGCTCGGCGGTCTTCGGCCCGATGCCCTTGATCAGGCCCGAGCCGAGATAGCGGCGGATGCCCTGGACGGTGGCGGGGAGCACCGTCGTGTAGTTCTCCACGGTGAACTGGCGCCCGTACTGCGGGTGGGAGCCCCAGCGGCCCTCCATCCGCAGCGACTCGCCCACCTGCGCGCCGAGCAACGCGCCGACAACCGTGAGCAGTTCGCCACCGCGACCGGTGTCGACACGGGCCACGGTGTAGCCATTGTCCTCGTTGGCATACGTGATGCGTTCGAGGACGGCTTCAAGGACGGCGGGCTGGAACGACGACATGTCACTGACCGTAACTCCGCCCACCGACATCGCGGCAGCCCTGTGGATAACTCACCGCCGCACGATCCATGCCATTGGCATGGTCACGATCTGGTGTAGACCCCTTGCGCCCGCTCGTCGCATCCCTTGTGATGGCCCCGATGTAAACGTTTCCATCCGGGCGCCCCAAGGCTCCCGGCAAGCGGCGAGCGACGAGACCGGGCGGGGCGGGACACGGCGATGGCGGGCATCAAGGACGTGGCGTCACACGCGGGCGTCTCCGTCGCGACGGTCTCCCGCGTGCTCAACGGGCACCCGACCGTGCGCCCCGCGACCCGCGCCCTCGTGCTCTCGGCCGTCGCCGAACTCGGCTACCGCCCCAACGCGGTCGCCCGCTCCTTACGCACCCACCAGACCCGCACCCTCGGGCTCGTCATCAGCGACGTGCTCAATCCGTTCTTCACCGAGCTGGCCCGCGCGGTCGAGGACGCGGCGCGCTCCCGCGGCTACAGCGTCGTCATCGGCAACGCCGACGAGCGCCCCGACCTCCAGGACCACTACGTCCGCACCCTGCTGGAACACCGCATCGACGGCCTGCTCGTCTCGCCCACCGACGGCGGCTCGGCCCCCATGCTGGAGTCGGCCCGAGCCAGCGTCCCCATGGTCTTCGTCGACCGCTGGATCGCGGGCATCGACGTGCCCGTGGTGCACGCGGACGGGCACGGCGCCGTCCGCGATCTCGTCGCGCACCTGCACGCGCTCGGCCACCGCCGCCTCGCGGTCATCGCCGGGCCCGAGACGACCACCACAGGCAACGAGCGCGTCGCCGCCTTCCGCGCCGCGCTGGCCGCGCACGGGCTGCCGCTGCCCGACGCGTACATCGGCAAGGGCGACTTCCAGACGGAGAGCGGACGCCGTGCCACCGCCGCCTTCCTGGAACTGCCGGAGCCGCCGGAGGCGGTCTTCGCCACCGACAACCTGATGGCACTGGGCGCCATGGACGAACTGCGCGCCCGGGGACTGCGGGTGCCCGACGACATGGCGCTGGCCGCCTTCGACGACATCCCGTGGTTCCTGCACACCGACCCGCCCATCACCGCCATCGCGCAGCCCACCACCGAGCTCGGCCACCGGGCCGTGCACGCACTCACCGATCTCGTGGAGGGCAGGGACGCCGGGTCCGTCACGCTCTCCGCGCGTCTCATAGCGCGCCGTTCCTGCGGCGAGGACGAAAGGAACGAAGGGAACAGACGTTGACTTCCCACGACCGGCCCCCGCCGGGCGGCGACCGTCATCCGGAGCTGCTGCGCACCGAGGGCATACGCAAGACCTTTCCCGGCGTCGTCGCCCTGGACGGGGTGGACTTCGACCTGCGGGCCGGAGAGGTGCACGTCCTGCTCGGCGAGAACGGCGCGGGCAAGAGCACCCTCATCAAGATCCTCTCGGGGATGTACCAGCCCGACGCGGGCCGGGTGCTGCGCGAGGGCGCACCCGTGCGCGTGCACGGCGCCGAGGACGCCGAGCGGCTCGGCATCGCCACCATCCACCAGGAGTTCAACCTCGTACCGCATCTGACGGTCGCGGAGAACATCTACCTGGGACGGCAGCCGCGCCGCTTCGGCCTCATCGACCGCAAGCGCATGGAGGCCGACGCGGCCGAACTGCTGCGCCGCGTCGGCGTGAACGTCCCGCCGGGCACACCCGTGCGCGAACTGGGCATCGCCAGGCGCCAGATGGTGGAGATCGCCAAGGCGCTCAGCCTGCGGGCACGCGTCCTGATCATGGACGAGCCCACAGCGGCGCTGACCGCCGACGAGGTGGAACGGCTCTTCGAGATCGTGCGCGGGCTGCGCGCCGACGGCGTCGGCGTCGTCTTCATCACCCACCACCTGGAGGAGATCGCGGCCCTCGGCGACCGCGTCACCGTGCTGCGCGACGGCCGCAGCGTCGGCCAGGTCGCGGCGGACACCCCGCGCGACGACCTGGTGCGGCTGATGGTGGGCCGCAGCATCGAGCAGCAGTACCCGCGTGTCACCGGGACCGTGACGAGCGCGGCCACCGGCGCCCAGGGCGCGCCGCTGCTGCGCGTCTCGGGGCTCTCGCGTGCCGGGACGTTCGACGGCGTGGGCTTCGAGGTCCGCGCGGGCGAGGTCGTGGGGCTCGCGGGCCTGGTGGGCTCGGGGCGTACGGAGGTGGCGCGGGCCGTCTTCGGCGCCGACGGCTACGACTCCGGCACCGTTGAGGTGCTGGGGCGGAAGCTGCCGCGCGGCGACGTGAGCGCGGCCATGGCGGCGGGCATCGGACTCGTCCCCGAGGACCGCAAGGGCCAGGGCCTGCTCCTGGACGCCTCCGTACAGGAGAACCTGGGCCTGGTCACCCTGCGCGGCGCCACCCGGGGCGGCCTCGTGGACGTCTCCGGGCAGCGGCGCGCGGCCACCGGCATCGCGGAGCGGCTCGGCGTACGGATGGCCTCCATCGACCAGCACGTGCGCACCCTCTCGGGCGGCAACCAGCAGAAGGTCGTCATCGGCAAGTGGCTGCTGGGCAGGAGCAAGCTGCTGATCCTGGACGAGCCGACGCGCGGCATCGACGTCGGCGCGAAGGTCGAGATCTACGAACTCGTCAACGAACTCACCGCCTCGGGCCACGCGGTGCTGATGATCTCCAGCGACCTCCCCGAGGTGCTGGGCATGAGCGACCGCGTCCTCGTGATGTCCCAGGGCCGCATCGCGGGCGAACTCACGGCGGACCGGGCCACGCAGGACGACGTGATGCGGCTGGCCGTCGGCACCGCCACCCCCGGAGCGCCGCCGGGACAGCGGCACGGGCCCCGCCGAGGGGCCTCCGCACCAGGCAACCCCCACGCACCAGGCAAGACCGAGAGGAAGGGCTCCCGTGGCCACTGAAACCCAGAGCAGCGGCGGCCCCGGGCAGGGACACCAGGGACGCCAGGGGCACCGCCTCGGCAAGCAGCGCCCCGGAGGGCCCGGACAGGGGCTGCCGCCCGTGCTGCGCAGGGTGCTGCTCGACAACGGGGCGCTCAGCGCCCTGGTCGTGATGATCGTCGTGATGACGCTGCTGTCGGGCGACTTCCTCAGCACCCAGAACCTGCTGAACGTCGGCGTCCAGGCCGCCGTCACCGCGATCCTCGCGTTCGGCGTCACCTACGTCATCGTCTCCGGGGGCATCGACCTGTCGGTCGGCTCCGTGGCCGCGTTCTCCGCGATCATGCTGGCCTGGACGGCGACGGACCAGTCGATGCCCGTCTGGCTCGCGGTGGTGATCTCGCTCGCCACGGGCGTCGCCTGCGGGCTGCTCAACGGTGTGCTGATCGCATACGGGAAGCTCCCCCCGTTCATCGCCACGCTGGCGATGCTCTCGGCCGCGCGCGGCCTGGCACTCGTCACCTCGCAGGGCACCCCGCTCGCGTTCCCGGACGCGATGGCCTCGGTCGGCGAGACCCTGGGCGGCTGGCTGCCCGTGCCCGTCCTGGTGATGCTCGTGATGGGCGGCATCGCGGCGCTCGTGCTGGCCCGCACCTACAGCGGACGCGCGATGTACGCGATCGGCGGCAACGAGGAGGCGGCACGGCTCTCGGGCATCCGGGTGCGCCGCCAGAAACTGGTCATCTACGGGCTGTCGGGCGCCTTCGCCGCCGTCGCAGGCATCGTCCTCGCCTCCCGGCTGGTCTCAGCGCAGCCGCAGGCCGCCATGGGCTACGAACTCGACGCCATCGCTGCCGTGGTGATCGGCGGAGCGAGCCTCTCCGGGGGTGTCGGCAAGGCTTCCGGAACGCTGATCGGCGCACTCATCCTGGCCGTTCTGCGCAATGGCCTCAACCTTCTGGACGTCTCCGCTTTCTGGCAGCAGGTCGTTATCGGAGCCGTCATTGCACTTGCCGTACTTCTGGATACACTGCGTCGCCGTACATGATCCCATTGCTACGGGGATGCTACGGGGAACAGCACGTCGTTCGTTTTAACTGCCACCGACTGCAAGGAATGCAGGAAATGAGCAAGAGATCGAGCACGTCCGCCGCGATGATCGTCGCGGCGTTGGCCCTCACGTCGACCGCGTGCGGGTCGGGATCCGCCGACTCCGGCGGGAAGGAGTCCGTGAAACTCGGACTCGCGATATCCACCCTGAACAACCCCTTCTTCGTCGAAATGAAGAAGGGCGCGGAGTCCGAGGCCAAGGCCGAGGGCGCGCAGCTCAACGTCCAGGACGCCCAGGACGACGCCTCCCAGCAGGCCAACCAGGTGCAGAACTTCACCTCGCAGAACGTGAAGTCGATCATCATCAACCCGGTGGACTCCGACGCAGCGGGCCCCTCCGTGAAGGCCGCGGGCAACGCGGACATCCCCGTCGTCGCCGCCGACCGCGGCGTGAACGGCGCGAAGGTGAAGACCACCGTCGCCTCGGACAACGTCGAGGGCGGCAAGCTCGCCGCGAAGGCGCTGGCCGAGCAGCTCGACGGCAAGGGCAGCATCCTGGTGCTGCGCGGCATCTCCGGCACCTCGGCCTCCCGCGAGCGCGGCAAGGGGTTCGAGGAGGGCATCAAGAAGTACCCGGGCATCAAGATCGCCGCCAAGCAGCCCGCGAACTTCGACCGCGCCAAGGGCCTGGACGTCACCACCAACCTGCTCCAGTCCAACCCGGACATCACCGGCGTCTTCGCCGAGAACGACGAGATGGCCCTCGGCGCCATCAAGGCCCTGGGCAGCAGGGCCGGCAAGTCCGTGAAGGTCGTCGGCTTCGACGGGACCCCGGACGGGCTCAAGGCCGTCGAAAAGGGCACGATGACCGTCACCGTCGCGCAGCAGCCCGACGAGCTGGGCAAGATGGCCGTGCGCAACGCCCTGCGGCTCGCCAAGGGCGACAGCGTCGACGAGGTCATCAAGGTGCCGGTCAAGGTCGTCGACGAGAAGAACGTCGACCAGTTCTCCTCCTGACCTGTGCGCGCGACCGCCCCCTGGCGGACGCGACGTACCCGCGCCCCGTACCGGAAGCACCTCACCGGACGGAAGGCCCGCGACACCCCCGCCGCACGGCCCGGGACACACGCCCCGCAGCACCCGCACGTCTGCGGGACGCGCGGACCGGGCCCCGTGCGGCATCCCACGCCCCGTGAGCACCACACGCCCTACGCTCGGCATGAGAACCGGCACGATCGGCACGAGAACCGGCACGAGAGGACGCACCGGATGGACAGCGGCTACGACCTGCTCGTCGTGGGCTCGGCCAACGCCGACCTGGTGATCGGTGTGGAGCGCCGCCCGGCCGCGGGCGAGACCGTGCTCGGCACGGACCTCGTCACCAGCCCGGGCGGCAAGGGCGCCAACCAGGCGGCGGCAGCCGCCCGGCTCGGCGCCCGCACGGGGCTGCTGGCGCGCGTCGGCGACGACGCGCACGGGCGGATGCTGCGCGAAGCGCAGCGCGAAGCGGGCACCGACACCTCCACGCTGCTGGTGGGCGGTGCGCCCACAGGCGTCGCCCTCATCACGGTGGACCCGGCGGGCGACAACAGCATCGTCGTCTCGCCGGGCGCCAACGCGCGGCTCACACCCGAGGACGTGGCGGCGGCCGAGGCGTCGCTGGCCGCCGCCGCGGTCGTCTCCCTCCAACTGGAGATCCCCTTGGAGACGGTCGCGGCCGTGGCACGGGCCGCCTCGGGCACCGGTACGCGGGTCGTGCTCAACCCCTCGCCGCCCGCGCCGCTCCCCGACGACGTGCTCGCCGCCGCCGACCCCCTGGTGGTCAACGAGCACGAGGCCCGCTACCTGCTGGACGACGGCGCGGGGAGCGACGACGGCGGCGACGGCGACGACGCACCCGAGCGGTGGGCCGCAGCGCTGCTGGAGCGGGGCCCGCGCAGCGTCGTCATCACCCTCGGCGCGGCCGGCGCCCTCGTCGCCGAACGAGCCCCTGACGGCCCCGTACGGACCGTGCGGGTGGCCAGCCCCGCCGTGCGCGCCGTGGACACCACGGGCGCCGGAGACGCGTTCACCGGCGCGCTGGGCTGGCGGCTCGGCCGGGGCAGCGGCCTGGAGGAGGCCGTGCGCTTCGCCGTACGCGTCGGCGCCGCCGCCGTCACCCGCGCGGGGGCGCAGGAGTCCTACCCGAACGCCCAGGAGCTGGAGAAGGAGTTCCCCGCGTGAAGAAGTCGGGCATTCTCAACCGTCATCTCTCCGGCGCGCTCGCCATGCTGGGACACACCGACGAGGTGATGGTCTGCGACGCCGGTCTGCCCATCCCCGACGGGCCCCTCGTGGTCGACCTCGCCTTCCGTGCGGGGACTCCCGCCTTCGCCGAGGTGCTGGAGGGGTTGCTCAACGAGCTTGAGGTAGAAGGCGCCGTCGCGGCGCGTGAGGTGCGTGAGCGCAACGCGGAGGCCGCGGGGCTGCTCGACGGGCTCTTCCCCGGCCTCGAACTGATACCCCACGCCGACCTGAAGACCCGCACCCGCGCCGCCCGCCTGGTGGTCCGCACCGGCGAGGTCCGCCCTTACGCCAACGTCCTGCTCCGCTGCGGGGTCCCGTTCTAGGAGACGCGCAGGGACGCACCCCTGGGCGCCCCCTGGGGCTTCGTTCGCGGCTGCGGCCCGGTGGTGGGGTTGTGCCCACCCTCCCCCAGCTAACGCTGGGAGGTGCCCCCTCGCCATGCGGAACGCCTGCCCACAACGGTTAAGGCCACCGGCGCAAGCCGCGTCGCACTCGCACCACACACCGCGCCCACCCACCAAGCCGCACCCGGAAAACCGCGAACCGCAGCGCCCCGGTCCGGAATCGGGTAGGAGGGCCGGGTCGCCCGGCCCTCCTCCCACACCACCGGACATGCGGGTCACGCATCCGGCGGTTCATC
>NZ_BAAGSO010000041.1:0-4302 GCF_054782395.1 Streptomyces daliensis
AACACCTCCCGTGGTCCTTCCTCACCCACACCCGACTGACAATCCATCCCTAACCACCACAGAACTAACGAAAAACTCAGTAAGTGGGCAACCGCAGCCTGCGTCGTCGGGAACCGTGGCTCTCGTGGTGCGCCGTAAGCGGCGGGTTGCAGATCCGAGGGTGGCTCGTAGTCACTGCGCTGGTAGGAACAGTTCGCACGGCGTGCATCAGGGTTGGAGCTCTCCGAGTCCTCACCACCGCGCGGTCCGCCACCGCTGCGGCTCCCGCTTTCCCCGCCCGGGGAACCGCCGGTTCCTCCGGCGGACGGGCCAGCACCCCGCTCCCCCTTCTTCCCAGCGCCCAATTCGCATCCCGGGTACGGGTTCTGGGTGCAGTCGACTGATCCCCACCCATCGTCAGCCAGGGCAGGACCCGCGCTCCCGATCACGGCCATCAGTGCGAGACTGGCAAGGACCGCCTCGCGCTTCAGCATGAGCCGACCCCCTCGACAGCGAAACGGATGACCTTCCACCTGCCATCGGTCTGCTTCTTGACCTCGGCCGTGATCGCGCGTCGCCCGCCGGGCTCATCGTCCGCGAGCTCACCGTTGTCGGTCCGGTACTTCAGCCAGTGTGTGGAATCGCCGCAGTCAGAGATCATCACCGTGCTCGGACCGCTCTTCGGGGCGACGGAAGTCACTTCCGGCGAGTTCTCCGGCTTCCCTTTGGAGACGAGCCCGTTGCGGTGGTCCGCATACATTCCACGGGATATCGCCGCGAGCGCGTCGCCCTTCGCATGCCGTGACAACTTCGGAGAGCGCCAGTCCGAGGTCCTGCCCGCCTCGGCAGTATCCCGCCACATCCCCAAGTACGCCTCCGTGGCCCGCTGACGTGCCACCTCCAGCAGCGACCCGCGCGACGGCGGAGACGAGGCCGACGCGGTGGACGTCGCGGACGACATGTTCGACGAGCCACCTCCGGTTGCCTCACCCGAATCGCACGCGGTCAGGAGCAACACCCCCGCAGCCACGCACACCACCGAACCGGACCGACATCCACGGGATCTGTACGCCATTTCACGCGTCACCGCCACACCACCCCGCCCACGAACAGAACTCACTGCCAGCACACGGACAGACCACGTGTACCGCGCTCACCCGCTCCCACTGCAAGGTGCACACGCGCCACCCCCGGGAGGAACTTCAAAGTGCGGACGACGACCCGTGCAGATTGCCCCGAATTGGTTCCGAGACGACAGTCTTGTGGGGCTCGGTAATCGGTGTGAGCGGACTGGGCAGATAGCCAGTGTCCACCCCCGTGGCAGCCGGGGCCCGCCCGTCGAACTGGCTCAGGCAGCGTCGGCCGCCAAGCCGAACCGGATCGCCCGAGCCAGGTGGCGGCGCAGCATCAGCCAGCCGCAGGCCTGCTCGATGGCCCACCGCTTCGGGGGTCCGGAGGGAAGCCCCTGGCCCCGGGAGTGCGGACGGTGATTTCCATGTCGATGCCGAGAGCGGCAGCGTGCTCAACGAAGTGCTTGCGGTAACCGCCGTCGACCCGGACCTTGCGCAGGCCGGGCTGTTCGGCAGCGACCTGGCCGAGCAATGGGGTGCCCGCCACGGAGTCCTGCACGCCGACCCGCAGTGACCAGCACCGCGAGCAGGAGGCCGAGCGCGTCGGTGGATCGACGTGGAGGACGATGTCGAGGTCGTCATGAACGGGGCGATCGACGACGGGCGGAGACCCGTCGCGCCGAGGTCGATGACGACGGCCGCATCTGGAGCGACTACGACGGCTGACAGCACGCCCCGTACGGCCTACCCCGCCCCCCCATGCACCACCCCCGATGACGGGGGACGGTACGGACTCACAGGGGTGATGTTCGGGCGGGAGGCGGTTGGCGCTTCCGGCCGGGGTGAAGGGTGCTGAGTGACGACAACGCCTATGCCCCGATCGGAGCTCCCCTCTCATGGCTCTCAGTACCGCGATGTTGCGCAGCGCTTTTGATGCCGCGGCGGAAAGTGCCCGCTCCATGCCCAGCGAAGAGGACCTGGGGCCGACGGAGGGGGAGACCCGTGAAGAGCGTGGCGCGCGCAATGAACGGCTGCTGGGTGCGCGTCTGGCCTCCAACAGTTCGGTCAACCTCCTCACGCCGGTGCTGCTGAACGCCTGCCGCAAGAGGAGCGAGGGCGGGTCACTGTCGGATCTGGAGTCGGACCTGGTCGACCTCGTGAAACTCGCCGGTACCAGCCAGGACGAGGTCGCGGGGTGGGGCCGGGCTTTCGCCGCTCTGGATGCCGGGCAGAGCGCGGCGCTCTTCCCCCAGGACACATCCGAGCTCGACGCCGACTCGTCCTACAGCTACGCCGACGCCGCCCGGGACCTTCCCAAGTACTGGGATGTGATCAGCGAGCTTCCCAACGTGATCACGCCCGGTGTGAGCGGGGGTGCCCCGAAGCTGCCGTCGGCCCGGGACGTCCAGCGGTTCGGCTGGAGCCAGGTTCTTCCCACCGGTGACGGCGAGTACCGGGCGGCCATGCCCAAGGGCGGCTACTACCACGCCGCCCTCGTCCAGATCGAGACAGCGACGTGCCACCACCACACCGTCGGAGAGGCGGGGACGGACGAGGTGTACTTCGTCCTTCACTCGGTGGTCGACCGGGGCGTCAACGAGACCACCATGTCGGAGACCGTCGAGAACTTCACCGACGGTGTCACTCAGAGGTACGACCACCTGCATTACGCCGATGGCCTCTTCGACCCGGACAAGTATCCGCCGGCGCCGAAGATGAAGTCGTTCATCGCGATTCTGGAGGGCTGGGAGGAAGACCACGGCAAGAGCAAGGTCCTGGAGAAGATCAAGGAGAAGGCGAACGAGATCAGCGAGAAGCTGATCGGGGGGATCAAGGACCCCAGCAAGAAGAAGGCGCAGATTCAGGCTGCCGTCGGCATCGTCCTGGCCATCGTCGCGCTGTTCGTCGAAGCCTGGTGCGACGACTTCATCGCCCACGAAACCATCGAGGGGGACTACACCAACTTCGAGAACAAGGACGAGAAGTCGGTCACGCTCGTGCGCAAGAACGACTACGGCTACGAGGTCCTCAACTGGGGCAAGTACGAGGCACTCGTGTGGTTCCGGTACGTCAAGGGCCGGACCTGACCACCGGTGGAAGAGGGCCTCGGCCACCGGGACCACCTTCTCTACGGCACGCGTCGTTGAGATCGACCGAGGCGCCAACCGCACCACCGCCTTCGACCCGACGATGTTCCCGGCGGCCCCTCGCTCTCGGTCTAGGCCGTATCGGACCGGCATGCTCGCCTGATGTGGACGAGGGCGTACCCTCCCGAACCCCCTGACGAACAGTTGGAGGATCTTCGCACCTGCCGCGCTGCGGCCGATCCACGTACTGATCGGCCACGCTTACGTAGACGTAGTGATCGTCCCTCGCGCCCGCCTGACTCCACCGTGCGGGATCGGAGGCCGCCATCCTGAAGGGGGAGCTCTCATCGCCCGTCGCCCGGGCAAGAACACCCTCGGCGTGAGTGCTCCCCCAGCACAATCATGCTGTGCGGTCCAAGAACTCGCTGACGGCGGGCACCGATCGGTGGGCGGCGAGCTGGGTGCGCAGACCGGTGAGAGTGGAGGTGCCCCGGGCTGAGGTGACGCCGCCGAGGTGGTCCACGGCCTGGTGGGCGCTCTCCAGCGCGCCGTCGAGGTCGCCCACGGCGATGTGGGCTTCGGCAGTGCGGGTGAGGCGGAGGGCTGCGGCGCGCGGGTATGCCTGGCTGTCGTAGCCCTCGGAGCGGTGGGCAGCGGGGATGGACTCGTAGTGGGTCAGGGCCTTGCGGGGGTGATTCAGGTTCATGGCGTTGCTGGCCGCCCAACTGTGCAACTCGCCCAGGTCCACCCAGTACACGCACGGCGGGTCCTGGTCCGGGGAGCGGTCACGGGCGCGGTCGTAGGCGTCGAAGGCGGCACCTTGGGCGCGGTGGCAGGCACGTTCGTCGCCGGCGCGGGCGTGGGCGCGCGAGAGGCGGGCGTGCAGCATGGCCTCCATGCAGGGTAAACCGGTGCGCCGGGTGCGGCCGAGCGCGTCAGTGGCCAGGTCCGCCGCCCCCGTCGGGTCACCGTTCGAGTAGCGCAGGATCGCCCAGAAGGAGAGGGTGTTCGCGGCCACGGTGCCCTCGTTCGCGGAGGCCGCCGCGCGGAAGGCCGCCATGTAATGCGGAAGGCCGCCATGTAATACTGAGTTTTTCGTTAGTTCTGTGGGTGCAAGGGCGTCGGCGGTGTGAGGATGCTGGGGTGTCTTCCCAGTCGCAGGATGT
>NZ_BAAGSO010000042.1:0-13749 GCF_054782395.1 Streptomyces daliensis
GCCACCGGCCCGCCACACGCGAACGAACCCCCAAAGGGGCACCCACACCAGGCGCACCCCCACGAGAAACACGCACCCCGTGAGGCGGTCACCCCGCACCCCGTGAAGGGGCACACCAGCTGAAGGGGCCCACTCCGGCTCCGGGGCCCGGAGGGTTCTAGGCTGTCTGTCGTGGTCCCTCCAGCATCCGTGCCCGCCGCGAAGGTCGCCCTCTCGACAGCCTCCGTGTATCCGGAGTCAACCGCGACGGCCTTCGAGATCGCCGCACGACTCGGCTACGACGGCGTCGAGGTCATGGTGTGGACCGACCCCGTCAGCCAGGACATCGAGGCCCTGCGCCGCCTCTCCGACTTCCACGGCGTCCCCGTCCTCGCCGTACACGCCCCGTGCCTGCTGATCACGCAGCGCGTCTGGTCCACGGACCCGTGGGTCAAACTCCAGCGTGCCCGCTCGGCGGCGGAGCGCCTCGGCGCGTCCACGGTCGTCGTGCACCCGCCGTTCCGGTGGCAGCGCTCGTACGCGCGCGAGTTCGTGCGCGGCGTGTGGCGGATGGCGGACGAGACCGACGTGCGGTTCGCCGTCGAGAACATGTACCCGTGGCGCTACCGCGACCGCGAGATGATGGCGTACGCGCCGGACTGGGACCCCACTCAGGACGACTACCGCCACTTCACGATCGACCTGTCCCACACCGCGACGTCCCGCACGGACACCCTCGCGATGCTGGACCGCATGGGCGACCGGCTCGGCCATGTCCACATCGCCGACGGCAACGGCTCCAACAAGGACGAGCACCTGGTGCCGGGCCGTGGCAAGCAGCCCTGCGCCGAGCTGCTGGGGCGGCTGGGGGCGAACGGGTTCGACGGTCACGTCGTCGTCGAGGTCAACACGCGCCGTGCCATGTCGGCGGCCGAGCGTGAGGAGGACCTCGCGGAGGCGCTGGCGTTCACCCGGCTCCACCTCGCGGCGTCGGCGTCGACGCCCGGCCCCCGTCACGGCCCGCCCCACGGCGAGAGCCGGTCATGACAACGGGGCCCGCCCCCCGCAGTCCCCGCAAGCGCGGCCGCCCCGCCGCCGCGGAGCGCGTCGAGGGCGAGCCCGGCACGCGTGAGCGCATCCTCGGCTCGGCCCGCGCCGAGTTCGCCGACCGGGGCTACGACAAGGCGTCGATCCGCGCCATCGCGCGCGGCGCCGAGGTGGATCCGGCGCTGGTGCACCACTACTTCGGTACCAAGGAGCAGGTCTTCACGGCGGCCGTCGAGGGCGCCTTCGCCCCCGCGCTCCCCCTCCCCGAGATCGTCGTCTCCGAGAACCGGGAGGACGTGGGCGAGCGGCTGGTCCGATTCGCGTTCGGGATCTGGGAGAACGCGCTCACGCGGGAGCCGCTGCTGGCCATCATGCGCTCGGCCGTCAGCAACGAGACCGCGGCAGGCATCCTGCGTGGACTCATCACGCGCCAGCTGGTCTCGCGCGTGGCGGACGAGGTGGCGGGCCCTGACGCGACGCTCCGCGTGGAGCTGGCGGTGTCCCAGCTCGTGGGCGTGGTGATGCTGCGCTACGTGATCAAGCTGGAGCCGATCGCGTCGGCGCCGTCCGAGGAGCTGATCGGCCGCCTCGCGCCCGTCGTGCAGAGCCACCTCACGGGCGCCGCGCCCCACCCGTGACTCCGGCCCGGGGGCGCCGACGCCCTCCAGGGGAATTGCCCGGAGAGTGAGCGGTGTGTCTCATTATCCGGTCCCCGTGTCCAGATCTTGGTCCGCTAGGCGTACGCTCGAAGGCCACTGGCAGCACTGACACACGTGGCGCGGCGCACCGCCATACGCGGCGCACCCACCCGCCCACGGCACACAAGGGAGTGGAGCAGCCATGCCCGAGCTGAGGTCCCGCACCGTCACCCACGGCCGCAATATGGCGGGCGCCCGAGCCCTCATGCAGGCGTCGGGCGTAGCGCGTGAGGACTTCGGCAAGCCGATCATCGCGGTGGCCAACAGCTTCACGGAGTTCGTGCCGGGCCACACTCACCTCCAGCCCGTCGGCCGGATCGTGAGTGAAGCGGTGAAGGAGGCCGGGGGCATCCCGCGCGAGTTCAACACGATCGCCGTGGACGACGGCATCGCGATGGGCCACGGCGGCATGCTGTATTCGCTGCCGTCCCGCGATCTGATCGCGGACTCGGTCGAGTACATGACCGAGGCCCACTGCGCCGACGCGCTGATCTGCATCTCCAACTGCGACAAGATCACGCCCGGGATGCTGATGGCCGCGATGCGCCTGAACATCCCCACGGTCTTCGTCTCCGGCGGCCCGATGGAGTCAGGCCAGGCCACGCTCGTCAACGGCGAGGTCCGGAAGCTGGACCTGATCACCGCCATCTCGGACTCCGCGAACGACAGCGTCTCGGACGAGGACCTGCTGCGTATCGAGGACAACGCCTGTCCGACGTGCGGCTCCTGTTCCGGCATGTTCACGGCCAACTCGATGAACTGCCTGACCGAGGCCATGGGCCTGGCACTCCCCGGCAACGGCTCGGTGCTGGCCACCCACACCGCGCGCAAGGCGCTGTACGAGGACGCGGGCCGCACCGTCGTCCGGCTCGCCGAGCGCTACTACGGGCAGGACGACGAGACTGTCCTGCCCCGCAACGTCGCGGGCCGCGCCGCCTTCGAGAACGCCATGGCACTGGACATCGCCATGGGCGGTTCGACGAACACGATCCTGCACCTGCTGGCGGCGGCCCAGGAGGCCGGTCTCGACTTCACGATGTACGACATCGACCAGCTCTCGCGGGCCCTGCCCTGCCTGTCCAAGGTCGCGCCGAACGTCGCGCCCGGCGGCACGTACTACATGGAGGACGTGCACCGCGCGGGCGGCATCCCCGCCATCCTCGGCGAGCTGTACCGAGGCGGCCTGCTGAACGAGGACGTGTACTCCGTGCACTCGCCTTCGCTGGCCGACTGGCTGAAGAACTGGGACATCCGCGGCGGCTCCCCGTCGGCCGAGGCCACCGAGCTGTTCCACGCGGCCCCCGGCTGTGTGCGTTCCGCCACCGCCTTCTCGCAGTCCGAGCGCTGGGCGACGCTGGACACGGACGCGGAGGGCGGCTGCATCCGCGACGTCGAGCACGCGTACTCGAAGGAGGGCGGCCTGGCCGTCCTCTACGGCAACCTCGCCGAGAACGGCTGCGTCGTGAAGACGGCGGGCGTCGACGAGTCGATCCTCACCTTCCGGGGCCCCGCCGTCGTCGTGGACTCCCAGGAGCAGGCGGTCGACGCCATCCTGAAGAAGCAGGTCAAGGAGGGCGACGTCGTCGTCATCCGCTACGAGGGCCCCAAGGGCGGCCCCGGCATGCAGGAGATGCTGTACCCGACGTCCTTCCTGAAGGGGCGCGGTCTGGGCAAGGCGTGCGCCCTGATCACCGACGGCCGCTTCTCCGGCGGCACCTCGGGCCTGTCGATCGGCCACGTCTCGCCGGAGGCGGCAGGCGGCGGCAAGATCGCGCTGGTCGAGCAGGGCGACGAGATCTCCATCGACATCCCCAACCGCACCATCGAGCTGTGCGTCTCCGACGAGGTGCTGGCCGAGCGCGAGGCGGCCCTGGGCGGCGTCTACGCGCCCGCGGACCGCGAGCGCAAGGTCTCGACGGCGCTGCGCGCGTACGCGGCGATGGCCACCAGCGCCGACAAGGGCGCGGTCCGCGACCTGGGCCAGATCGGCGGCTGACGCCACTCCCGGCCGCCCGGCACGACGGGCGGCCGGACGCTGGACGCTTCTTCGCGGGGCCCGCACCGGACGACCGGTGCGGGCCCCGCGCTGTGGATAATCGGACCCGTGCCCAGCAACGAAGAGCCGCGCGACGAAGCCACCCCCGAGGACCCCCAGGCGCCCCGGCCCGAGCCGCTGCGCTTCTACGGCACGACGTGGGTCGACCACTCCGGCGGCTACGCGCTGCGCCGCGCGGCCTTCGCCCTCGGCGCGTTGCTCGCCGCGGTTGTGGGCGCCCTCGTGCTGCGGTTCGCCTACGAGGGGCTGGCCATCGCGGAGGTCGGCGGCTGGGTCAGCATCATGATCGTCGTCGCCTTCGCCGTGTGCAGCTCGCTCGCCTTCTCCCGCACCCTCGGCGCCTACTCCCGGCGCGCCGACGAGTCCCGGCCCGCGGCCCCCGACTCCTCCCTGCGCAGCGTCAAGGCCATCGGTTTCATCGGCGTCCTCCTCGCCTACGCCCTGCGCACCTTCGTCGAGGCACCGGGCGAGCGCCTGCGCCGCGCCGAGTACGAGGAGGCGCTGGCCCGCCACGAGCGCCTGCGCGCCGCGCGTACGGGCAACCCCTCCGCGCGGAAGCGGAACAAACCCAAGCGGAAGCGCTGACCCCCTCTTAACCCCCCTTACCCCCTCCCCTCGACCCTGCCCCTTTTAGGGGAGAACCCTGACCTGTCCCCGACATGTGTCAGCTTTTCTTTACGCCCCCTCCGGCACCTGTCAGCTTGGGCTTACACCCGAGAACGAGAGGGGTCGCGATGAGCGCGATCGAGACCCCGACGGGGGACGAACTGCTCAAGATCCTCGCCGCGCTCGGCAATCCGCACCGGCTGCGGATAGTCGCCGCGCTCAGCGAGGGCCGGAACTACGTCAGCCGCCTCGCCCGCGAGATCGGCATGAGCCGCCCGCTGCTGCACATGCACCTCCAGCGGCTGGAGGCGGCCGGACTCGTCGTCGGCTCCCTCGAACTGTCCGAGGACGGCAAGGCGATGAAGTTCTTCGACGTGGTGCCCTTCGCGTACGAGCTGTCCCCCGCCGCCATAGCCGAAGCGGCCCGCACCCTCAGCGATCCGCAGGCGCCGCAGCAGGAACCCCAGGCGCCGCGCACACCGGACGTACCGCAGGAGCAAGAGCAGGAGAAAGAGGAAGCGACGTGAACGGACAACTGGCCACCAGCGCGGTCACCAGCGCGGCCGACCCGGCAGGTGTCTGGGCCGCGGGGCTGGGCACCGCCGGTGTCTTCGCCCTGATGATCGTGCTGGTCTGGCAGATAGCCGCGACATGGCGCGCCCGGATGCTGGCGGCCCGCGAGGAGCAGTACAAGCGCCTGGCCAACAAATACGCGCAACTCCTGGAGGACAACGTCGAGCTGCACCGGCGCAGCATCGAGGAGCTGACGGCGACCCGTAAGTCCCTCACCTCGATGGAGAAGATGATGCGCGAGATCGAGTGATCCGCGCGCGTACGCGAGCCGTACGCCCACGCACGCACGCACCAGGTGCGCGTACGGCCGGGAGCGGCAACTCCCGGCCGTACTCATGAGCGCTCCACGTCCCGCGAAGCCGTCGCAGAACCCGCACTCACACCAGGGAGACTACCCATGCCCGCAGCCATGCCCGTGCCCCGTAAGCGCCCTCCCACCGCGCCCCGCCGCCGCGCCGCCCGTCTCGCCGCCCGCATCGCGGCGGCGCCCGGCGGGCGGCGCACCAAGTGGCTCGTCCTGGCGGCCTGGCTGCTGCTGACCCTCGCGCTCGGCCCCCTCGCGGGCAAGCTCGGCGAGGTCGAGGAGAGCGGCGCCAACGCCTTCCTCCCGCGCGGCGCCGAGTCCGCGAAGGTCAACACGGAGCTGGAGAGGCTCCGCGGGGACGACGAGGTCATGCCCGTCGTCGTGGTCTACTCCCGCGACGGCGCCCCCGTCACCGCCGCCGACCGCGCGAAGGCCGCCGACGACCGCCGCGCCCTCGCCGGAGCCGTCGCCGAGGACGCGCGCGCCACGGGACCCGTCCCCTCCGAGGACGGCGAGGCCCTGATGCTCGTCGTCCCGCTGGCCCACGAGGACGAGCTGGGCGACACCGTCGAACGCGTTCGCGCCACCGTCTCCGCCAACGCCCCGCCCGGACTCGAGGTGGCGGCCGGCGGCCCCGCGGGTTCGCTCATGGACTCCGTCGAGGTCTTCAGCGATCTCGACGAGGCCCTGATGCTGGCCACGGGCGCCGTCGTCACCGTCCTGCTGCTGCTCACCTACCGCAGCCCGCTGCTGTGGCTCTTCCCCGTGTTCGCGGTCGGCTTCGCCGCCGTCCTCACGCAGGCGGGCACATATCTGCTCGCGAGGTACGCGGGCCTGCCCGTCGATCCGCAGAGCGCGGGCATCCTCATGGTGCTGGTCTTCGGCGTCGGTACGGACTACGCGCTGCTCCTCATCGCCCGCTACCGCGAGGAACTGCACCGCCACGAGGACCGGCACGCCGCCATGCGCCTCGCCCTGCGCCGCTCGGGACCCGCCGTGCTGGCCTCGGCGGGCACGATCGCCGTCGGCCTCGGCTGCCTGGCCCTCGCGGACATTAACTCGTCGCGCTCGCTCGGGCTGGTCGGCGCCGTCGGCGTCGTGTGCGCGTTCCTCGCCATGGTCACGGTGCTGCCCGCGCTGCTGGTGGCCACGGGGCGCTGGGTGTTCTGGCCCTTCGTGCCCAGGTACGGCACGGAGCCGCGCGAGGCCCGCACCGTCTGGGCCCGCGTCGGCGCGGCCATCGCACGCCGTCCGCGCTGGTCGTGGCTGATGTCCATCGGCGTCACCGCCGTCCTCGCGCTCAGCGCGAGCGGCATCTCCATGGGCCTCACCCAGGAGGAGATGTACCAGGACAAGCCCGAGTCCGTCGTCGCGCAGGAGCGGATCTCCGCGCACTTCCCCTCGGGCTCCTCCGACCCGGCGACCGTCCTCACCCGTACGGAGGAGGCCGACGCCGTCGCACGCGCCGCCTCGCGCGTCCCCGGCGTCGAATCGGCCCGCAAGGGGGACGCGGGAAACAAGGGAGACGAGGGGGACGAGGGGGACGAGGGGCGCAGCCCGGACGGCTCGCTGACCACGCTCTCCGTCGTCCTGCGGGACGCGCCGGACAGCGCGGCGGCCAAGGACACCGTCGACCGGCTGCGTACCGCCGTCCACCGGGTCGAGGGCGCCGACGCGCTCGTCGGCGGCACCACGGCCGAGGCCCTGGACACCCAGCGCGCGGCGGGCCGCGATCTGACGACGGTCATCCCGGCCGTCCTGCTCGTAGTGCTGCTGGTGCTGATCTGGCTGCTGCGCTCCCTGGTGGCCCCGGTGCTCCTGCTGGCCACGGTGGTGCTCTCCTACTTCGGTGCCCTCGGCGCCTCGCACCTGCTCTTCACGCACGTCCTCGGCTTCGCGGGCACCGACTGGTCCATCCCCCTGATGGGCTTCGTGTTCCTGGTGGCCCTGGGCATCGACTACAACATCTTCCTGATGACGCGGGTGCGCGAGGAGGTCGCGGCCCGAGGCCACGCCGGGGGCGTGCTGACGGGGCTGGCCACCACGGGAGGCGTCATCAGCTCGGCGGGCATCGTCCTGGCGGCCACCTTCGGCGTGATCGCCTCGCTGCCCCTGGTGACCATGGCCCAGATGGGCGTGCTGGTCGGGGTCGGAGTGCTGCTGGACACCTTCCTCGTCCGCACGGTGCTGGTCCCGGCCCTGGCCCTGGACGTCGGCCCCCGCCTCTGGTGGCCGAGCCCGCTGTCGCGCAGGACCCCGGAACGGCGGCCGGACCACGCCGCCGACGGCTTCCCCGTCGAGCACCCGGAGCGGGACCGCACGCCGCACGCGGGGCGCGCGACGCGGCCGTAGCGCACGCCACGCCCCGCGAGAAAGGCGCGGCCCGGCGGTACGGAACCGCCGGGCCGCGCCCTCATCTCAACCTCGCCGAGTGCGACGGCGACGCCGCCTCAGCGAACCGTCACACGGAGGCCCGCTCCTGCGAGGCCGCGGCCGGGGAGTCCGCACCGTCGTTCGACGGGCCCGAACCGGAACCCGAGCCCCTGAGCGCCGAATCAGCCGCACCGGACCCCGCCTCGGGCCTGCCCGCCACGGAGTTGTGCCGCTCCTCCCACGTGGCCAGCGCCATCCCGCACGCGTGGTCCATGTGCCGCAGCCCTTCGAGGTTCAGCTCGACGGCACGGTCGGCGGGCAGCACCTCCAACTGGTCCAGCAGCTTCGGCAGCCGCAGGAACGTCGCGTTCCCCAGCACCCGAACCCGCAGGGGCCGCCGTTCCCCGGCCGCGTCCGCCGCCGGGGCTTCGTCGTCGAGCCCGTCGACCTCGACGTGCACGTGCGAGGTCTCCCACGCCGACTTGACCACGGCCATCAGCAGACCGATCAGCACGCCCTGGAACATGTCGGTGACCACGATCGCGATGGCGGTCGTCGCGAGGACGACGGCCTCGGCGCGGTGCTGGCGCCACAGCGGGACCAGCTCCTTCGTCGGGATCAGCTTCCAGCCCGCGTGCACGAGGACACCGGCCAGCGACGCGACCGGGATCACGGTGAGCGCGGCGGGGAACGCGGCGGCGAAGATCAGCAGCCACACGCCGTGCAGCACGCGCGACGCCTTGGTCTTCGCACCCGACGAGACATTGGCCGAACTCCGCACGATGACGGCCGTCATCGGCAGCGCCCCGAGGACACCGCAGACCGCGTTGCCCGCGCCCTGCGCCATCAGTTCCTTGTCGTACTCCGTACGCGGCCCGTCGTGCAGCCGGTCCACGGCAGCCGCGCTGAAGAGCGACTCGGCCGAGGCGATCAGCGTGAACGCGAGCACCGTGCCGAGCATCCCGGCCGAGGCGAGCCCGGCGAAGTCGTCGAGCCCCGGCGGCTGTACGGCCTCGATCAGGCCCTGCACCTCGACCCGCGCGATCGGCAGCCCGAACAGCGCGGTCACGCCCGTCGCCAGCGCGACGGCGGCCAGCGGGCCGGGCAGCACCTTGTTGCCCCGCTTCCACTTCGGCCACAGGAACAGCATCACGATCGTGCCCACGCCGACGGCGACAGCCGTCAGCGCCTCGCTGGAGCTGAGCACGTCGACGACGAGCCCGGGGAACCCGGCGATCTTCGCGAGGCCGCTGCTCGGCGCCGACGCGTCGGCCAGCGCGTACACCTGGCCCGCGATCAGCACCAGGCCGATGCCCGCGAGCATGCCCTGGACGACGGCGACGGATATCGCCCGGAACCAGCGCCCCAGCTTGAGGGCGCCCATCAGCAGTTGGAGCAGCCCGGCCGCCAGCACCAGGACGCCGAGCCCGCCGAGCCCGTACGTCTGCACGGCCTCGTACACGAGCACGGTGAGCCCGGCCGCCGGGCCGCTCACCTGGAGGCTGCTGCCGGGCAGGAAGCCGGTCACGAGCCCGCCGATGATGCCGGTGATCAGCCCGAGTTCGGCGGGCACCCCGGACGCGACGGCGACGCCGACGCACAGGGGCAGGGCGACGAGGAAGACGACGAGGGACGCGGTGAAGTCGGCCCGCAGCGTGCCGCGGCTCTTCAGCGGGTTCACCTTCTCCCAAAGCCCCTGCTTCCCGCTGGGGCCCGAGCCGTCGCCGGGCGGGCCGGCCGTGTTCTTGTTCATGTCAGTGTTCGTCATGGCGGGTCCTCAGAGCGGCAGGAAGGCGTCGACGGACGGCTGGTGGCCGAGCACGAGCCCGGTGTCCACCGCGTAGAACCAGCCGTGCAGCCCGAGCTGCCCGGCGTCGAGTCGCTCGGCGATGCAGGGGTAGCCGCGCAGCCGCTCCAGCTGGGCGAGCACGTGCCGCTGCACGGCGGCCGAGACCTGGGGCTCGTCCCGTTCCTCGGTGGCGAGGGCCAGCTCGGACGGCTCGGCGAGCTGGCTGCTGAGCCAGCCGTTCACGGCGGGCACGGCCGCCAGATCGTCGCCGCGCACCCGGGCGCCCACGGCGCCGCAGTGCGAGTGGCCGCAGACGATGATGTTCGGCACCTGGAGCACGCACACCGCGTACTCGATGGTCGCGGCCTCGCCGCTGGGCCGCTCGGCGGCGCCGTAGTGGGGCACGGCGTTGCCCGCCGTACGCAGCTCGAACAGCTCGCCGGGGCCCGCGCCCGTGATCAGCGAGGGGACGACCCGGGAGTCCGAGCAGGTGATGAACAGGACCTCGGGCGACTGCCCGTCGGCCAGCTTCCCGAAGCGCTCCCGTTCCTCGTCGCGCGTGGCTATGCGGGAGTGGAAGTCGCGTGCGTGGTGGATGAAGGAATGCATGAGGGTTGCCTCCAGCCCGCTCCGGCCGCGTCACAGCGGGCACCTTGCCCAGGGCACGGGACGGTCCTGGCACGCGGGTGTGGGGGTACGCCGATACGGCGGACTCGGGCCGGAGGCCCTGGGTTCGCCGGAGAGCGGTACGCCGCGAGCGTGCGCGTACGGCCGTCCCGGTTCCGTGGGCACGGGGTGCGTGCCTGCGCGGGGAGGGGCGGTCAGATCGCTGCGGGGGAATAGGAGGAATGACGCGTGGTGTGACGCGTGGTGGGGGGTACGGATCAGGGCCGTACGCGCGGACGCGGGATCAGCAGCGGAAGACCTGGTGCAGCAGGGGGATCTCGACCGATCTCGCTCTGGGGACGGCCTCACTCCCCGTGACCGGGACCACCACGTGCTCCGGCATATTCACCCGGGAATCGCAACCGCACATGACCACCTGCTGCGGCACAGGCGTCGGTGCCACGAACGGCTGGCGGGCGCCGCGCCGCATCTGACAGTCCTTGGGCGACTGCTTCGTGTGCTCGCCCTCGGACGTCGGCGAGCGCTCCGCGGACACGGAGACGCGCTCAACGGGCGGAGTGACCTGCGCCGCGGCGCAGTCGGCGGAGATGAGCACGGAGAGGAGGAGGGAGACAGCCGTGACGAGGAACCGGACGACGGTCCTGCTTCGTCGCATGAGATCCCCCCTCCGGGTGCGGTCGACAGCGGATTCCATTGTGTCCAAAGCGTTGTGTCGCTTTGCAAGTCGGTACGTGAACGCTGAGTGAACGCCGGTGCATAAATGGCCGGATTCCGCCCTCACACCTGCTGTCGGGTTTCTGTGCGTCCCATTTGTGCTTGACGACCCTGGTCCGTCGCAGGATTATTCAACACATGGTGAATAAATCACGGACGCCCACGAAGGGCCCGGAGACGACAGCGCCACCCGACCGCGGCGCCCCCGTCACCCCCGCCGTCCACGCCGCCGCGCTCACCGTGGTCCGCGGAGCCCGCACCGTCATCGACGACCTCGCATTCGACATCCCGCGCGGCACCGTCACCGGCCTCCTCGGCCCCTCCGGCTGCGGCAAGTCCACGCTGATGCGCGCCATCGTCGGCACCCAGGCCAAGGTCACCGGCACGCTCGACGTCCTCGGCAGCCCCGCCGGCTCCCGCACCCTGCGCTCCCGCGTCGGCTACGTCACCCAGGACCCCTCCGTCTACGGCGACCTCACCGCGCGCCAGAACCTCGACTACTACGCCGCCGTCCTCGGCGTCCCCCGCCAGGAGCGCGCGGCCCAGGTCGAGCGGGCCCTCGCCGACGTCGACCTCACCTCCCACGCCGACTCCCTCACCGACAACCTCTCCGGAGGACAGCGCTCCCGCGTCTCCCTGGCCGTCGCCCTCCTCGGCAGCCCCGAACTCCTCGTCCTCGACGAACCCACCGTCGGCCTCGACCCCGTCCTCCGCCGCGACCTGTGGAACCTCTTCCACCGGCTCGCGACGGCCGGGGGCGACGGGACCAGGGGGAGCGGGAGGGGGACGACGCTGCTCATCTCCTCGCACGTCATGGACGAGGCGGACCGCTGCCAGAACCTGCTGCTCATGCGCGAGGGCAGGCTCCTCGCCGACGGCTCACCCGAAGCCCTGCGCACCCGCACCGGCACCGGCTCCATCGAGGAGGCGTTCCTCCACCTCGTCGACGAGGCACGCGCCACCGACCCCCCGAACACCTGAGCCCGTACGAGACCGCACGAGCCCCAGGCACCCGCCCGGAGACACCCGGAGACCCGGAGACCTCGCATGAACACGACCCGCACCCTCGCCACGGCCCGCCGCGTCCTGCGCCAGCTCAGCCACGACCCCCGCACGATCGCGCTCCTGCTCCTGGTCCCCGTCCTGCTGCTCGTGCTCCTCTACTACGTCTTCGACGCCGACCGCCGCGCCTTCGACGGCATCGGCGCCTCCCTGCTCGGCATCTTCCCGATGGTCACGATGTTCCTGGTCACCTCCATCGCGACCCTCCGCGAACGCACCTCGGGCACCCTGGAACGCCTGCTCTCCATGCCCCTCGGCAAGGGCGACCTGATCATGGGCTACGCGCTCGCCTTCGGCCTCCTCGCCGTCGTCCAGGCGTCCGCTGCCACCGCCGTCGCCGTCTGGTTCCTGGACCTGAACATCGCCGGGTCCCCCTGGCTGCTGCTCCTGATCGCCCTGCTCGACGCGCTGCTCGGCACGGCACTGGGCCTCTTCGTGAGCGCCTTCGCGGCGTCCGAGTTCCAGGTCGTCCAGTTCATGCCCGCCGTGATCTTCCCGCAGCTCCTCCTGTGCGGCCTCTTCGCGCCCCGCGACACCATGCAGCCGGTCCTGGAGTACGTCTCCAACGTGCTGCCCATGTCCTACGCGGTCGACGGCATGACCGAGGTCGTCCGCGGTGCCGAACCCTCCGGCGACTTCGTGCGCGACGTCATCGTCGTCGCGGGCTGCGCCCTCCTGGTCCTCTCCCTCGGCGCGGCCACCCTCCGCCGCCGTACGCCGTAACGGGGGACGGTGGACGGGGCCCATCCACCAGGCGGACGCGACGGCACCGCGTCACGGGCCGGTGCGAGGATGAACGGCGGAAAGTCGCCGGCACGGCAGCAGGCACGGCGGTCGGCACGGCACATGTACGCACTGGACGAGGTGAGCCGCCACATGACCCAGAAAGTCGCAGTCCTCGGCACCGGCAAGATCGGTGAGGCACTGCTCTCCGGCATGCTGCGAGGCGGCTGGGAGCCGTCCCACCTCCTGGTGACGGCCCGACGCGCGGAACGCGCCGAGGAACTCCGCGCCCGCTACGGCGTCGAGCCCGTCACCAACCCCGAGGCCGCCAAGAACGCGGACACCCTCATCCTCACGGTCAAGCCGCAGGACATGGGCACCCTTCTCGACGACCTCGCCTCCCACGTACCGGCCGACCGGCTCGTCATCAGCGGCGCCGCTGGCATCCCCACGACGTTCTTCGAGGAGCGGCTGCCGCAGGGCACCCCCGTCGTACGGGTCATGACGAACACCCCCGCGCTGGTGGACGAGGCCATGTCCGTGATCTCGGGCGGCACCCACGCCACGGAGGCGCACCTCTCTCTCACCGAGGAGATCTTCAACGGGGTCGGCAAGACCCTGCGCGTCCCCGAGACCCAGCAGGACGCCGCCACGGCCCTCTCCGGCTCGGGCCCCGCGTACTTCTACTACCTGGTCGAGGCCATGGCCGACGCGGGCATCCTGCTCGGTCTCCCGCGCGACAAGGCACACGAACTGATCGTCCAGGCCGCCGTCGGCGCCGCCACGATGCTCCGCGACAGCGGCGAGCACCCGGTGACCCTGCGCGAGAACGTCACCTCTCCGGCGGGCACGACGATCAACGCCATGCGCGAGCTGGAGAACCACGGCGTCCGCGCCGCGTTCATCGACGCCATCGAGGCCGCCAGGGACCGCAGCCGCGAACTGGCCTCCGGCAAGGGCTGATTGTCACCCGAACGAGTCACCGCGCTCAGGTTTGAAGCTCGCCCTGGGCGTGGTGTAGCCTCTAACAGTTGCCACGGAGCCGGTCAGGCCCCACGGCGACACCTCTCGCCGTCCGACGGCAACCACTACTGAAGTTCGATTCCCCTTCTTCGTGGGGCCTCTTTCGGCGTGCCGGAATTGGTTCGAGGAAAGCCCGATTTTGAACGGGCCGGGGAAATCCTCTAAAGTAGTGGAC
>NZ_BAAGSO010000043.1:0-20910 GCF_054782395.1 Streptomyces daliensis
CTACATCTGGACCAAGACCGCCGACGAGATCCTCGAACGCCTCAGCTCATATCTGAACAGAATTCCCGACTCAGAAGACTAGCGTGCCGGTCACTTCGCACACGCCGGCGTAGAGGCCGTCGTCGGAGCCGGGCAGTTCGCGGTGGGTGAGCTCGAGAGTGCCGTCGAGGCGCGGAATGGTCAGGGACCAGCCCTTGTCGTGCTCGGTTCGCCGGGCGCCGGTGATGGTGTGGGTGCCGTCGGCGGCGAGTTCGGTGAGCCAGGAGGTGCCGTCTCCGGTGGTGTCCCAGACGCTGAGGTAGCGGCCGTGGCCGAGGTCGAGGCCGAGCCAGGTGAAGCGCGGGAGTTCGGTGCCCGGCGTGCCCCACTGGCGGTCGAACCAGGTGCGTCCGCTGACCTCGTACGTGATGCCGTCCACGGTGACGGTGCCGGAGGTGGTCAGGCCGGGCAGCGAGTACTGTCCGGTGGTCCCGCCGAAGAAGGGGAAGAGCCCGGAGCCGCCGTTGTAGAGGACGGGTTCGTCACGCCGCAGGGCGAGTTGGAGCGATCCGGTGTCGGTGGCACCGGCGATGACCATGCCGGTCAGTTCTCCTTGTATGTGCAGGATCGGGGTCCGGATGTCCAGGCGCTCGGACGCGAGGGTCACGGTGTCCGGGCTGTCGCTCGACTGCTTGTGGCTGGAGTGTCCGCCCGTGTCCTGCATCAGCGCGACGGTGCTGTGAACGGTGCCCTGCACGGTCATCGCGTGGATCTTCGCCCAGAACACGCTGTCCCCGGCCTGCAGGCGGGCGGTGAACCACCAGGAATCCATCACTCGGGACGGGTCGGCGGGAAGCTGGTCGACGGCGCTGACCAGAGTGGGGTGGGTCGTGGTCATCATGGCTCCTTCGATAAGGGTTTCGCTCGTGTATGCGGGTGACGCGGTCAGACGGCAGCGATGTCGATGGACTTCTCCTTGAAGCCCTTGGCCATCAGGGCCGACATGACCTTCTTGCCGGCCGGGCGGCTCAGCATCTTCTGCATGACGGTGCGCATGGCCTTCTCGCGGGGGGTCTGCGGGACGAACATCGTCAGGCCCTGGGTGCGGCCGGACTTCTGCTGGATGTCCATGAAGGGGCGCAGCTTCTGGTCCCATTCGCGCAGGGCGCGGGGGATGTTGCCGGGGTTGCGCTGGAGCAGGGTGCCCAGGAGGTCGGCGCCGGCCATGGCGGTGGAGGCGCCCATGCCGGAGTAGAGGGTCAGGCACCAGGCGGCATCACCGAGGACGACGATCCGGTCGGTGTGCCAGGTGTTCATCTCGACCTGGTGCACGGAGTCGAAGAGATAGTCGTCGGCCTGCTCGAACTGCTGCAGGAGGTGTTCCAGGACAGGCCCTGTCGGTTCGGGGCCGAAGGCAGCGCGCAGGGAGTCGATGGGCGGGCGGCGGAACTGGGCGTCCTCGTCGGTGGTGCGGTAGTTGAAGAGCAGTCCGGGCTGGTGGTCGGTGAAGGGGAAGGTCCACACCGAACGGCCGGGTTCGGCCAGGACCACACCGTCCTGGGGTCGGAAGCCGGGGATCGGGTCCTTCATCACGGTGGCGGCGATGATGTGGTTCAGCGGGCGCATGAACTGCTCGTGCGGGCCGAAGGCCAGGCGGCGCACGGTGGAGCGCAGACCGTCGGCGCCGACCACGAGGTCGAAGCGCTCAGTGTTCTCCGAGGCGTCATCGCCGGTGGTGGTGCGTAGGGTGACGTTGACGCCGCCGGGGTGTTCGTCCAGCGCCACCGGTGTGGTGCCGTATCGGATCTCGGTTACGGGGGCGACGGTGTCGTACAGGGCTGCCTCGATGTCGCCGCGCAGGATGAGACGGGGCCCACCGGGCAGGTCGCCGTAGCCCATACCGGGGCGGCGGCGTCCGTCCCGTTCGATGTCGTAGGTGACGCTGGTCATGTCGGCGCGGTTGCCGATGGCGTCGAGGACGCCCATGCGCTGGGCGGTGGCGCGGCCGGTCTCGAAGAGGCCGATGAAGTATCCGGCGGGGCGGCGGTCGGGGGCGCGTTCGACGATGACGGGCTCCCAGCCGATCTCGTGCAGGCGCATCGCGGTGGCGAGGCCGCCTATGCCCATGCCGACGATCAGGGCGCGGGGGGTGCGGGTGGTCATGGTCTCTTCCTTCTCTCTCTTGCGAGTCCGCGACGACGGGGGTGGGATACGGGGGCGGGATGCGGCACCCCCGTCGCGCACGTTCTGGGTTCGGGCTTCTCGGAGCGGGGCACTGCCGGGCTCACATGTGGACGGTGGGTGCGGCGTCCGGGTCCTGCTTGACGGCGCCACGCCGGAACATGAAGGCGCAGACGACCGCGCCGACTGCGAAGAAGATCGCGGACCAGGTGTAGGCGGTGGAGTAGCTCTCCAACTGGGCCTGGATGGCGGCGTCCGGGGTGGGCGTCTTGCCGACCATGTAGTCGGTGGCGGCGCCGGCGGCCAGGGTGGACAGCAGGGCCGTGCCGATGGAGCCGCCGATCTGCTGCATGGTGTTGACGCTGGCGGAGCCGACACCGGCGTCGGCCGCGTCGATGCCCGCGGTGGCCGTCGACATCGACAGCGACATGACCAGGCCGAGACCGAGCGCGAAGACCAGCAGCGGCGGCATGACGTGGGCGAGGTAGGTGGAGTCGGCGTCCAGGCCGGTCATCCACAGCAGGCCGACGGCGGACAGCGCCATGCCCAGCGGGACGATCGGCTTGGGGCCGACCCGCGGGGCCAGGACCGTGGTGGCCACGGTCGAGCCGATCATCACGACGACGATCATCGGCAGGAAGGCCAGGCCGGTCTCCATCGGCGAGTAGCCGAGGATCTGCTGCAGGTAGTAGGTCAGGAACAGGTTGACGCCGAACATGCCGGCCGCCGAGACGAACATCGCGATGGAGGCGGCGCCGCGGTCACGGTCACGCAGGATCCGCAGCGGCAGCAGCGGGTGCGCAACGCGGTTCTGCAGCCACACGAACACGCCGATCAGTACGACACCGGCGGCGAGGAAGCCCCAGGTGCCCACGGAGGACCAGCCGTCGTGCTCGGCGTTGGCGAAGCCGTAGACGAGGGCGAACAGGCCGGCCGTGACGGTGACGGTGCCGGGCCAGTCGATCTTCACGTTCTTGTCGCGGCCCTGCTTGGGCAGGAAGGCGAGGGCACCGACCAGCGCGACGGCCGCGAAGATCAGGTTCACGTACAGAGTCCAGCGCCAGTCGAAGTGCTCGGTGAGAAAGCCGCCGAGCAGCAGGCCCACGCCGCCGCCCGCACCGGCGACCGCACCGTAGATACCGAACGCCTTGGCACGCTCCTTGGCGTCGGTGAATGTCGTCGTGAGGAGTGACAGCGCAGTGGGGGCGAGCAGTGCGCCGAAGGCACCCTGCAGCGCACGGCCGGCGACCAGGACCTCGAAGCTGGAGGCGGCACCGGCAAGTGCGGAGGCTCCGGCGAACCCGACGAGGCTGATGATCAGGGCCCGCTTGCGGCCGATGAGGTCAGCGATGCGCCCGCCGATCAGGAGCAGGCTGCCGAAGGCCAGCGAGTAGGCGGTGACGACCCACTGCCGGTCACCGTCCGAGAAGCCGAGGTCCGCCTGGGCCGACGGCAGGGCGATGTTCACGATCGTGGCGTCGAGCACCACCATCAGCTGGGCCACCGCGATGACGGCCAGGACCAGCCAGCGGCGCCGGCGCCCGCGGTCGGCGTTACGGGCGGCGGCCCGGCCGGTTGCCGGGTCCTGCTGGGGCGGGTTCGCCTCCTGGGTGAGTGAGCTCATCGGTTGCTCCGAACACGAGGATTCAAATGGAGATACCTTCTCCGCTTACTGATCCACCGTAGCACCAAATCGGAGAAGGTATCTCCGCTTGCCTGGGTACAGTGGACTCCATGAGTCGTAGAACCACCCCCAAAACCCCCGAGAAGCGCCCCCTGCGAGCGGATGCCGAACGCAACAGGCGCCGCCTCATCTCCGCAGGTCAGGAGCTCTTTGCGGAACGGGGCCTGGATGTCACCCTCGACGACATCGCCCGCCACGCGGGCGTCGGCGTCGGCACCGCCTACCGCCGCTTCGCGAACCGCGAGGAACTCATCGAGGCCGTCTTCGAGGACGCGTTGCAGCACCTGATCGATCTCACGGAAACCGCCCTGGCCCACGAGGACCCCTGGGAGGGGCTGGTGCAGATCTTCACCGCCTCCGGCGATGACTTCGCGCACAGCCGCGGGCTGCGTGAGGTGCTCCTGGAGAGTGCGCAGGGCAAAGCCCGGTCCAACGCACTCCAGGAACGCCTCACCCCCAACCTCAGCGCCATCCTTACGCGCGCCCAGCAGGCCGGACAGCTGCGCGACGACATCGAGCCGACCGACTTCCCCCTCATCCAGCTCATGCTCGGGACGGTCACCCAGCACACCCGGACGGTCACGCCCGACCTGTGGAAGCGCTACCTCACCCTCATCCTGGACGGCCTGCGCAGCGAGCGAAACGCCGCGACGCCCCTGCCGCGCCCCGCCCTCACTCCGGAGGAATTTGACCGGACCGTGCGATGACCGGGGTCACCACGCATTCGGCCGCGCACCGAGATCGATGCGCGGCCGACGCCCCCCTGCCCTCCCCGTCAGGCCATGCGTGACTCGTCCCCGCTGCCGTCACGCCCGATCGAAGCCCTCAGGAAGCCGGAGAACGTCTCGGGTGTCTGCCACGTCAGGCTCTCGAGCTCCACGGCATCGAGCAGAATGCGCAGACCACGTCTCGGCGCGACGATCTCCACCCGCTCACCGTTGCGCGTGTGCACCTTGCGTAGACGGATCGTGGCGAACTCGTTGGAGATCTGGAACGCAGGGCCCTCGTCGGTATCGGCGCCTTCACCTGCGGCACCGTCTTCGTACGCTCTCACGAAGACCCCGCCCTACAGGAAGACGCCGAGGTTGGCGGTGCCGAGGATGGTGTGGTCGAGCAGGACGAGCCGACTGCGCAGCCGCCACCCACCGTCCTCCGCGCCGAGGACGTCCTGACGTTCGCCGACGATCAGGTCGTAGCCGGCGGTGTCGCCCTGGGACCGGTACAGCATGAGGTTGCTCTTCACCTCCGCCTCGTCGGGCCCGAGCTCCCGTACGCGTACGTTGGTGACCACGCGCCGGGTGCGGGAGGGCGGGTCCTCGGCCCACGCGTGTTCGGTGAGGAGCCGGTCGACCCGCGTACGCATGGTCGCGTACGTGTCCGTCATGTGGAATCCGGTCCTGCTGAACTCCGCGTCACGTGACGTCCGCACGCGTGTCGTGCGGATCGGTATCCGGTACTCCAGCTGCTGTGACAGGCAGGTCTCTATCCAGCCCGCGTAGTCGGTGTTGTCCAGAAGCTCAGCCTCCCGGTAGAGGAACTGGGCGCAGGAACGCTCCAACTCCGCGCTGGCCAGGGCCGTGAGGGTCCGTTCCATCGTCATCGCTTTCCCTTTCGCGCCGGGCTCACTGAGCCATCAGCCGGTCGGACCACTGCTGCCACCAGCGCCGCTGGTTCATCTCGCCCCACGGAGTAGTGCTGGCGGTTCCGGGACCCATCCAGTCCTCGCGGATCGCGTAGTCGCCCATGCCTTCCATGCCCATCTGATAGTTGAACTTCATGGTCTTGCGGGCGAAGACCGAGCGGCCGGTGGGCGGGCCGCCGGCCCAGGCGACGGTGTCGTCCTGCTCGAAGATCCCCGAGGGGCCGAAGGAGCCGACGCCCGCGCGGTAGGCCGCATCGTTGAACTCCTTCGGCGCCGACTTCCACTCCAGGGACCAGTTCCACAGCTCGAAGTTCTCGGGCCCCTTCGGCTGCCACTGCCGCAGCAGTGTGAAGACCGCCGGCGGCTTGCCCGGTTCCGTGGCTCCGAAGGACCGGAAGAACGACAGGTTCGGGAAGATCGTGAATCCGACCACCCCGTGGTCGCCGTCGAGGAACGCCCGCTGGTTCTCGTCGAGACCCTTGAGGTCGAACGTCGAGTGCACCTCGGGCGGGAAGCCCATGTAGCCGAGCGGTTCGGGCATGGGCATGTGCGTGACGATCAGGCCGTGCCCGCCGTCGAGCGCCACATGGAAGTTGGCGCCCACCCCCTTCGCCACATCCCCGCCCAGGACCCCGATCTCCTCCAGGGACTGGTGCAGGGCGATCACGTGGTACGCGTCGCCGACGAAGTTGTCGGCCCCCGACTTCCAGTTGGACGGCACCTCCCAGCGGTGCGGATCGCCCACCGTGGTCATGCCCTGCTCGTTGAGTCCGAGCAGCACGTCCAGGTACCAGCACATGTCCCCGAGGTACTCGCGCAGCGAGACCGCGTCCGGGTCCAGGCAGGCGAAGATCAGCCCCTGGTAGGTGTCCACCTGCGGTGCCTTGCGCAGGCCCCAGTCGGCGCCGTCGAACTTCCGGTAGGCCTTGGCACGTTGGGGAGCGCCGTTCCAGTCACCGGAGTTCTTGTAGATCCAGCCGTGGTACGGGCAGCGGAAGTGCGAGCTGTTGCCCTTCTCCGCCCGGCACACCGGCGAACCGCGGTGCATACAGCTGTTGAGGAGGAGCTGGATTTCGCCCTGCTCGTCCCGCACCATGATGAACTGGTCCTCGCCCATGTACCGCAGCACGTAGTCACCGTTGTTCGGAATCTCCGACACATGGCCGACGAACACCCAGCACTTGTTGAAGATGTGCTCCAACTCGGCCTGGTGCAGCTCGGGGTCGTTCAGCACACGAGGTGACAGCATGCCCTGCGCCAGGTCGCTCTGGACCTCGGACAGGAAGGTCTGCATCGATCCGTTCAGCGGACCGGGGCCGACAGCTCCGGTGTGCTGCCCAGCAGGGGTTTCGGGCTTCTCGTTCAGCTCGGTCATACCGTCTTCTCCAAGCCGGGTATTTGTTGCGTCATTTCTCGTTCTCCTGGTCACGCGGACGGTCGTGCCGCGAGCCGGCCTGAGGCCGGGGCCTCGCCGGCCGTGGGCTGCGCGAGTCTGCGCCGGTAAGTGAGCATGCTTCTGGGCGAGTTGACGGCGAGCACCGCGGCGAGCCGCTCCTCGCGTTCGTACAGCGCGACGAAGCGCCGTTCCGTGACCGAGCCCTCAACGATCCTGCCCCGGTCGGACGGGTCCGGGACGCCGGCGATCTGGAGCTTGACCCCGTGCTGGTCGGACCAGACGAAGGGCACCGGCGCGTAGCCACCGGTCTGCCGGCCCTCAAGGATCGTCCGGGCGACGAAGGCGCCCTGCTCGGTCGCGTTGGTCCAGTGCTCGATCCTCATCTCCCGCCCGAACAGCGGGTTGCGCCAGCGCGCCACGTCGCCCGCGGCGTACACGCCGGGGACCGAGGTGGCGCAGTGCTCGTCGCACAGCACCCCGTCGGCCACGGCCACGCCCGAACCGGACAGCCAGTCGGTCACCGGCCGCGCCCCGATCCCAACGACCACGACGTCGGCGGGGACGACGCTGCCGTCCGTGAGGCAGACCCGTTCCACACGCTCGCCGCCTTCAAGACGCTCGACCGCTACGCCGCAGCGCAGCCGTACTCCCGCGTCCAGAGGGATTCCGGCGAGGTCGAGCGCCGTCGCGTCGCCGAGCACCCGCGCCATCGGCGCCGCGAGTGGCTCGATCACCGTGACGTCGCAGCCCAGGGCACGAGCGGTCGAGGCCACCTCGCAGCCGATGAAGCCGCCCCCGGCGACGGCCACACGGGGCGCGCCGGCGAGCGCGGAGCGGAGTGCGAGGGCGTCATCGGCGGTGCGCAGAACGTGCACGCCCGCGTAGGCCTCCCAGCCGGGTGGCATCTTGGCGGCGCTGCCGGTCGCGACCACGAGGTCGTCGTAGCGGAGCTGTTCGCCGGTGTCGAGCGCCAGCGTCCGGCGGGCGGGGTCCAGGGCACTGGCCCGGCATCCGAGTCTGAGTTCCAGGTCGAGCGCGTCCGCCTCGTCGTGGGACAGCAACTGGATCTCGTCCAGGGACACTTGGCCTGCCAGGATCTTCTTCGACAGCGGCGGCCGGTCGTAGGGCAGGTGGTCCTCGGCCCCTACGAGGACCACCTCGCCGTCGAAGCCGCGGTCGCGCAGCGCCCGTGCCGTGCGCACACCGGCCAGTGAGGCGCCGGCCACGACGACGCGTCGCTTCGGGGCCGGCATCAGCCCTCGAGCTGAAGTGCTCGTGCCGGACAGTCGAGTACGGCGAACTTCACTTGTTCACGCAGCTCCTCCGAAGGAGCTTCGACGAGGACCTTGACGATCCCGTCCTCGTCCAGGTCGAATACCCGCGGCTCGGCCACGACGCAATTGCCGTAGCTCTGGCATTTCCCGCGGTCCACCAATATCTGCATGCTTCCCATTCCTTGCCGTCGAGCGCGACTGTTGCGCAGGATTCCTGCGAAGCGCTCAAAGCAAGACGACCACGGGGGGCCGACGCCGACCAGATTCAAAAGGAGGGAACCATCCCCTCCTTTATGAGGGTTCACCTGGCGGGAACACGGCGGTTAGGGTTCTGGGGATCCCTGCCCGGGAAGTGGTGCCAGGCCCAGTTCATAGGCGCGGATCACGGCCGCGAGCCTGGACGGGGCTTCCAATTTGGTGAGCAGGCCCCGCACATACCCCTTCACAGTCGTTTCGGAAAGGTAGAGCTCTCGGGCGATCACTCGGTTCGAGAAGCCGTGCGCAAGCAGAGTCAGTACGTCGTGCTCACGGTCCGTGAGAAACGCCGTGGACGTGGTTTCACGGGAGGGCTCATGAGCGGCGTGCTCATCCGTGACGTGCTTCTGCGTTGCTCGGCGTACGGCTTCGGCGACCAGCGGTTTTGCTGCCTCACGGCCGATCTGTCTGACGATCCGCGGGTCGGCCACGAACGCGCCGGCAGCGATCGCCCGTAGCGCGGCGCCCAGGTGGGCCTCGGATACATCCTTGAGCAGGCATCCGTCCGCTCCCGCGTCGAGACATGCGTGGATCACCGACGCGTCATCAATGGCGGTCACGAGGACGAGGACCCCATCGGGAACCAACTCGCGGAATGTGCGGCACAGTTCGCCCGGTGGAGTGGGGCCGGTAATCCTGACGTCCAGGAGCACCATTCGGGGACGTTCGCGTCGGCTGATGTCGAGGGCAGCCACCGCGTTGTCGGCCTCCAGGATCTCGCATCCTTCGAAGGACTCGGTCACCACCGCGCGCAGTCCCCGGCGCGCGACCGGCTGGTCGTCGACCAGGAGAATCTTCATCCCCTCACCCGCGTCGTACGGGTGCCGACGCCTTCGCCTTCTCCGTTTCCCGCGCCGTGACCAGCGCGGACGCCGCCTCCTTCCGCTCGCTGAGGAGTCCGATCCCTTCGTCGGCGGCAGCATGGACATCGGCGCGGCCGTCCCGCTGCACGCCGAGCAGCGCGGTGACCGCCGCGGACATGACCGCTACGGGGTCGGTGACGGTGAGGTCGCCCGGCACCTGCGTCCGGGTGATGGCCTGGGAGAAGCCCACCATCAGTGCGTGCAGCGCGTAGGCCTGTTCCTCGACAGCCCAGCCGTCGCGGACCAGCCCGTGCCGGCGCCACAGCGGCAGGGCTGCGGTCAGGAGAGCGGCGGGGCTGAGGGCGGCGAGCAGTTCCTCGCTGCGCGGATGACCGGCCAGGGCTCCCAGTACATCGGCGTCGCCGAGCACCATGGCGCGTACGAACGGACGGCCGAGAGCACAGCACACCAGATGAGGGCAGAGCCGGTTCGGGCGGCAGAGCTCCGGGTCCGCGGTCAAGGCTGCGATCCCGTCGTCGGCGAATGCCAGGAACTCCCCGGCGAACAGGTCGAAGATCAGGTCTTCCTTCGTGGGCCAGTACAGGTAGGGCGTGCCCTTGCCGACGTGTGCACGGGTCGCGATCTCCGCGACAGTGACGCCCTTCACTCCGCGCTTGAGTACGAGTTCCTTCGCGGCGGCCAGGATCCTGCCCGCCGTACCCGAGTCACGCTCCGTCTTGACCACACCGGTGTCCATGCCCTCACGATAGCCAAACTGACCATTCTCGTCATTTGGTCAGCGAGTGAAGGGCGTCACATCCGTTACTTCACCTGGTCGTGGATGAACTCACCGCCATCGGGATACGGAGCCCCCGTGGACCGGTCCAGGGCGCGCCCCACCGCGGCCGAGACGGTCTCGATGTTCAGGTCCGGGTCCGGTTCTGTGGCGGTGGTACGGCTGAGGAACGCCTCGCTGATCGACCCCGCCGAGGTGTCCAGGAGCCTGCCGGAAACCGTGCAGTCCTCGTGGGCGAGCCATGCCGCCACCGGGGCCACGGCTTCCGGGATCATCCCTGCGGCCCGGTTCTGCTCACTGACGTGCGGCTTGAGCATCGTCTGGAGCGCGACCGTGTCGGCATACGGCGCGATGACGTTCGCATGGATCCCGTGTGCGGCACCCTCTGCGGCCAGGGCGCGGGTGAGACCCACGACGCCCAGCTTCGCGGCAGCGTAGATCGACTGGAAGGGCAGGCCGACGAGTGCGGCGCCCGAGCTGATGTTGACAAGGCGCCCGTACCCGCGCTCGCTCATGTGCGGCCATGCGGCACGGCACATCCAGATGTGGCCCATGAGGTGGACGCCGACCACGCGCTCGATGTCGTGGTCGCTGATCTTGTGGAAGCGCGCGAACGGGGCGATGCCCGCGTTGTTGATCAGGATGTCGACGCGGCCCCAGGTCTCCAGGGCGGTGCCGATGATCGCCCGTGCGCCGTCACGTTCCGCCACGGAGTGGCCGTCACTGACGGCTTCCCCGCCGGCCGCGAGGATCTCGGCGACCACGTCCTGTGCACCGGAGCCGATCTGCCCGCGCCCGTCGGGGCCTACACCGAGGTCGTTGACCACGACCTTGGCTCCCCGCGCGGCGAGCAGCATCGCGTAGGACCGCCCGAGACCGGGATTGCTGCCCGCACCCGTGACGACCGCGACCCGTCCGTCGAACCGGAACTCTTTCACGCTCATACCGTCCAGCCTCCGTCGTGGTGTTGGCGACGGCCTGTGAACCTAGCCGTGCGAACCGGCCCGGACGAGCATCCGAAAGAAGGGTGACCACCCCTCCCTTCGAAGGGTTCACAGCAGCAGCGAGAACAGCCAAGACTCGAACTCACCTGCCGCCACACGAATTTGAGAAGAAGACCAGGAATTGCGGCACTGGAGAGAGGTAGGGCATGTCGGTAACTCGCCCGGGACGCGACGCCGCTCCCAACATGCAGGATTACGAGGCCGAGCGGGCTGCCTTTCGCTGGCGGATTCCCGAACGCTTCAATTTCGTATCGGACGTCCTGGAACGCAAGGCCCGCCAGACGCCGGACGAACTCGCCCTGTTGGTACTGCGTTCCGACGGCAGCACGGACAGGCAACTCACCTATCGCGAGCTCGTCCTGGCGAGCCGGCGCATGGGTCATGCGCTCGCTGGGCTCGGCGTCCGCAAGGGCGACCGGTTGTTCGTCATGCTCCCCCGGATCGGCGAGTGGTACGTGACCATGCTCGGCGCGATCCGCATCGGCGCCGTTCCTGTGCCGGCCACGCCTCAACTCACCTCCGGGGATATCGCATACCGGATCGACCGCTCGGGCGCGGTCGCGGTCATCACCGACGGACAGGGGGCGGTGAAGGTCGACGAGGTCTCCGGGAGACTACCGCTGCTCGCCCACCGCATCGCTGTCGGACCCGCGCCCGCGGCCTGTTGGCACGAGATGAGCGCCCTCCTCGACCGCTCCCGCGATACGCCGACGCCCGCCGACTCGACCGCCGCCGACGATCTGATGCTTCTTTACTTCACCTCCGGCACGGTCTCGTACCCCAAGATGGTGGCGCACACCCAGGCCAGCTACGGGATCGGACACCAGGTCACAGCCCGCTACTGGCAGGACCTCCGCCCCGGCGACCTGCACTGGACGCTGTCGGACACCGGATGGGCGAAGGCGGCGTGGGGCAAGCTCTTCGGGCAGTGGGCGCAGGGAGCTGCTGTCCTGGAGATGGATCTGCGCAAGCCCGATCCCGACCTGATCCTCGACACCGTCGCGCGGCACGGGGTCACCACGTTCTGCGCGCCGCCGACGCTGTACCGCTCGCTGGTCACCACCGATCTGGCAAGCCACGACCTGTCCCGCCTGCGCCACTGCGTCTCGGCCGGCGAACCGCTCAACCCCGAGGTGATCCGCGTCTGGGAGGACGGCACACGCGGACTCCTCGTCCATGACGGCTACGGACAGAGCGAAACGGTCAACGTGCTGGCCAACTTCCGCTGCCTGCCGGTACGCAGCGGCTCAATGGGCAAACCCGTACCCGGCTTCGACGTCGCCGTGGTCGACGACGAGGGCACACAGGTTCCGGCGGGTGAGGCGGGCGATGTCGCCATCCAAGTCGAGCCCGAGCGGCCGGTCGGGCTCTTCGCGGGGTACTGGAACGATCCCGATGCCACAGCCGCCGCGTTCACTAAAGACTGGTACTTCACGGGCGACAAGGCGCGCCGCGACGAGGACGGCTACTTCTGGTTCGAGGGCCGGAAGGACGATGTGATCACATCCTCGGCGTACCGCATCGGCCCGTTCGAGGTCGAGTCGGCGCTCGTCGAGCACCCCGCCGTCGTCGAAGCCGCAGTGGTCGGACAGGACGACCCGCAACGCACGCAGATCGTCACCGCGTTCGTGATCCTGCGACCTGGCACCGCGGCCACGCCGCAGCTCACCGAGGAGCTGCAGGAGCACGTGAAGCGGACGACCGCGCCGTACAAGTACCCGCGAGAGATCCATTTCGTCGCCGAGCTGCCCAAGACGGTGTCCGGGAAGGTCCGCCGCGGAGATCTGCGGGAGTGCCTGCGGGGCAGGGCCGGGGCCTGAGGCCCGATGCCGTCACGAGATACATGGAGGAGCATTCGATGACAACAGCCGGCGAGACCACGCCACCGATCGACGGCGAGTGGGAGTACACCCTGCGTCCGAGGACGCAGCCACCGCAGAAGGGTGTGCTGAGCCTGGTCCATGAGGGTGCCGCGCTGACCGCGCGGCTGAGGCATCCGGACGGTGTCAGCTCCGGCGCCGCTACGGTCAACGGGTCGAATCTGACATGGAGTTGCCCGATCGGCAACAACCCCGCCCCCATGCGCTTCGAGGCCGTGGTCGAGGGTGACCTGCTCCTGGGCCACGTCGACCTGGCCTTCGGGGCCTTCAGCGAGCGGGCCCCGCTGGAGGCGGTACGCACCGGGTCGGACGCGCGCGTACCCTTCCGGGAGGGTTCCGTCGCTCTCGTCGAGACGCTGGCCGCATCGGGGATCGAGTACGTCTTCGGCTACACCGGCGGTGTCTCCACCAGCCTGGAGCGCAGCATCGTCGGGCACGGCGGCATCAAGGACTTCAATGCGCGGGGCGAGCTGTCCGCGGCCTGGATGTCCTACGGCTACAACCGGATGAAGCGCCGGGCCGCGTCCGCCGCGCTCACCTGGTGTGTCGGCGCGCTGCACGCATCGCCGGTCGTGTACGCGTCCAAGCTCGACTCCACTCCTCTGGTCCTCATGCTGATGGAGAGTGCAGCGGCATGGGACATGCGCGACATCCTGCAGGACGCCACCGAGCTCTACCCGGCGCTCAAACCGCTGTCGAAGTACATCAAGCGCGTCGTCGACGGCGAAGACCTGCCGCTGGCCGCCCGGCAGGCCGTACTCGCCGCGAGTACCGGCAAGTTCGGCCCGGCGGTACTCGACCTCACGCAGGGCGCGATGTACCAGCGGACCACGGTCAGGACCGAGCCGCTGGCGCTGCCGGAGCCGCCCGCGGCGGGCGAGGCAAGCGTGCGGCGGACGCTGGAGATGATCGAGGCCGCAGAGCGGCCGGTGATCCTGGCGGGCGCGGGGATCCACCTGGCCGACGCCACGGGCGAGCTGCGCCGGTTCGTCGACACGACTGGCATTCCAGTGGTCACCAGCGGGGCCGGGGGACGGACGGTGCTGCCGGACGACCATCCGCTGAACGCGGGCGACATGAGCGGCTGGGGCTACTTCGGGACCGGCACCAAGGTGGCCGAGGAAGCCGACTTGTGGATCGCCGTCGGATTCTCCTTTTCCCAGACGGCCACCCTGTCGTGGTCACTCGCCAAGCCCGCGAGCGTCGTACACGTCGATGTCGAGCAGTCCCAACTCGGACGGATCTTCCAGCCGACACTGGGCGTCGTCGCCGACGCAAAGATGTACCTCGGCCAGCTCAACAGCAGTTTGCAAGCCTCCGGCGCACGGAGCCGACACCGCGCGCACGCATCACAGGTCGTCGAGATCGCGGCGGCGAAGGATTCGTACGCCGCAACCCTGGCATCGTTCGTCGGCACTGACCCGATCATGCCTGCCGCGGTCGGCCAGATCCTCACCGAAGAGGTCCCCGCAGGCACCGTCTTCGTCAACGACGAAGGATTCCCGGTGCCCGGCATGATGTACCGGGAGTCGAAGTACCCGGATGGCTTCGCCGCGCCCCTGGGCTTCCACTACGCGGCACTTGGCTCCAGCCTGCCGGTGGCGATCGGCGCCAAGCTCGCCGCACCCGACCGCCTGGTCGTCAGTCTCGGCGGCGACGCCGGCTTCTACTACGACTGCGGCGAGCTCTCGGTGCTCGCTGAACGTCAACTCAAGGTCGTCACCATCGTCCTCAACAACGGCGGCCTGTACGGAGGCCGGCGCGGCCGCGAACACGGAGGCCCCGGCTCGATTCCCGCCAAGCACTGGACCGACCTCCCCGAGACCGACTACACCGCCGTCGCTGCGGGCATGGGCGTGCCGGGCGAGCGGGTGGAGAAGTCCGAGCAGCTCGCTCCCGCGATCCGCCGGGCGATCGAGGCGGACGGACCGTACTTCATCGAGGTGTTGACCGCCGCCAGCACCATGCACCTGCACCTGGCCGGATGGCCCGACCCGTCCCCCGGAACGAGGCGCAAGGGCGGCCACGGCGACCTCACCGTGGACGGCTCGTGGCCGAACTGACCACGGAATCCGCATCCCCCTCTGAGCGCCACGCCCCAACACCCCAACGACCCGGTCGACAGACCGGTATCCAGACCTCGAGGAGCAGACATGGCCACGGTTGAACGAGACGAGGAATCGACGCGAGCCGGTGCCCGCAGGCCCGACATGGCACGGTTCATCGAATTCCTCGAAGCCCGGAAGGCCGAGACGAAGAATCCGAAGCATGCCGCGATGATCGGCCTCTTGATCGAGCACTCGGTCGCCGAGGTGCGCGACCACGACATCGACCGAACGATGGCGACGCTCGTGCCGGACTGTGTTTACCACTACTACGGCGACCTCGCCATGGTCGAGCACAGCGGAGGACCTGCCATCGGCAGGGACACCGTGCACGCCAACTACCTGACGAACATGGCCAACGGCTCACTGAACATGGACAGCCTCGAAGTCGAGGTCGACCACTTCTTCATCAACGACGACGCCATCGCCTGGGACGGGTACGCGCGCATGCGCATGCCCGGCCAGGCTCTGGTCGAAGCGGGCATCCCCCTGCCTGACGGTGGCACGGTCGACGACGACTTCGTCCAACGGGCCAGGCAGGCCATCGTTATCCCCTTCCGAGACGGCCTCATGGTCGGAGAAGACTTCTACCTGGACTCCCGGGGAACTTGGGAGGTGGCGATCTGACCGAGCCCGGCGGGCCCCTGGCATGAACGGTGTTCAGGTGCAGGGCGATCGGCGCACGCTGAGGACGGCGATGTCGTCGTGCGGTGCGCCGCCCTCCGCGAACGCCCGTGCATCGTCGTGCAGGGCCTTCGGCAGCTCACTGGGCGCGGTGGCGGCGAGGGCCGCAAGCCGCCGGCCGAGCGGGTAGAAGGTGCCGTCGGGGGCGCGCGCCTCGGTGAGGCCGTCGGTACTCAGCAGCAGGGTCGCGCCGGGCGGAAAGGAGAACCAGCCTACGGTGACCGGCTGTTCTGCGAGGTCGGAAAGCCCCAGAGGCACCCCCGCATCGACCGCCGGCGTGGTGACGGCGCCGTCGTGCACGACGTGCGGTGGTTCGTGGCCGCAGCTGATGGCCTGTACTTCGTCTCGGGTGTCGATGCCGATGACGAGTGCGGTCACGAACCGTTCGTCGTCACCGGTGCGCTCCGCATACGAGTTGTGCCGGACAACAGATGCATCCAGCGCGCCGGCCAGCGCGGTCAGGGTGGGCTCTCGGTGAGCGGCCTCGCGGAAGGTCCCGATCACGGCGAACGCAGCGCCGACGGCGGGCAGCCCCTTGCCCTGCACATCACCGATCAGCACTCGGGTCCCCAAGGTGTCTCCACGACGTCGTACACGTCCCCACCGACAAGCCGGTCCTCCTGGAGCGGCTCGTAGACCCCATCGACCAGAACGTCGGCGGTGAGGAGCGGCAGTGGATGCAGGATGTGCCGCTGCATGACCGCGGCGGTGGTGCGCAGCCGCACCAGCTCGTACTCGTGACGGATGCGCCGGTCGCAGGCGTAGACCGGGGCCGCACTCAAGGCAGCTGTCAGCAGCACCATCAGGATGGTGTCGAACCACGACTGGCCGTCCTCGTACCGCTCGAGTAAGGCACCACTCACGACGAGGGTGGACCACGCGGCGACGGCCGCCGTCTGCCGCACAGAACACAGCGTGGCCGCTGTGCCCGGCAGAAACACCAGAAGTCCGAGCAGCAGCACCAGGGATCCCGTCAATGCGCCGATCGCCACCACCAGGCCCGTCACCAGCACCACACTGGCGACCACCGCGGCATCGGACGGCGGCTCGATGGCTCCCCGTTGGCGGGCGGCTCGCTCGTAACGAGTGCGGGTCACATTTCACTCCATGTCGGTGATACCCCGGCAAGCAGCGCGGCCGGTGCGGGAGCGGTGCCCGCGCAAGCCGCGATCACGCGCGCGGCGAGGACCACGGTCACCGCCGGGCCCGGACCTGCATCGGCTCCGGTGGCCACGCCCTCCCCTTCGGCCTAGTCTGCGGTCGTCCGCATGGGGGTGCATCAGGAGGCCTCCATGGAGCGTCCGCCGGAATCCACCCCCGCCGCAACCGAGCCGCCGGGTCAGGGCTCCGCACACGCCGGCGGTGCACACGAGCACCGATGGCTCATCCTCGGCGTCATCGGCATCGCCCAGCTCATGGTCGTCCTCGACGCGACGATCGTGAACATCGCCCTCCCTTCGGCCCAGCAGGACCTAGGGTTCGACGACGGCAGCCGCCAGTGGATCGTCACCGCGTACTCCCTGGCCTTCGGCAGCCTGCTCCTCCTCGGTGGCCGCATCGCCGACCTCGTCGGCCGCAAGAGGATCTTCATCATCGGCCTCGTCGGCTTCGCGCTGGCCTCCGCCCTCGGCGGCGCGGCAACCGGCTTCGACATGCTGGTGACGGCACGCGCCCTGCAAGGCATCTTCGGCGCCCTGCTCGCGCCGGCAGCACTGTCCCTGCTGACGACGACCTTCACGGACCCGCAAGAGCGCGCGAAAGCCTTCGGCGTGTGCGGGGCGATCGCCGGCGCAGGCGGCGCGGTCGGACTGCTGCTCGGCGGCGTGCTCACCGAGTACCTGGACTGGCGCTGGTGCCTGTTCGTGAACATCGGCTTCGCCGTCGTCGCGGTGATCGGCGGCGCCGTCCTGCTGCGCGGCGGCCGCCCCGACGACCGCCCGGAGCTGGACATCCCCGGCACGATCCTGGTGACAACCGGACTGTTCTGCATCGTCTACGGCTTCTCCAACGCCGAGACACACGACTGGAGCGATGCGGAGGTCTGGGGCTTCCTCGTGGCCGGTGCGGTGCTGCTGGCCCTGTTCGCCTGGTGGCAGACGAGGGCCGCGCATCCCCTGCTGCCGCTGCGCGTCGTCCTGGACCGCACCCGCGGGGCATCGTTCCTGGCCATGTTCGTCGCCGGTGTCGGCATGTTCGGTGTCTTCCTGTTCCTGACGTACTACCTGCAGCAGATCCTGGAATACTCGCCGGTCTCCACAGGCGTGGCCTTCCTGCCCATGGTGGTCTTCATGGTGGCCTCGTCGATGCTGGCCACGAACGTGGTCGTGCCCCGGTTCGGACCGAAGCTGGTCGTACCGCTCGGCATGGCTCTCGCGGCCGGAGCGATGGCCTGGCTGACCGCGCTCGGCCTGGACAGCAGCTACGCGGCGCACGTGCTGCCGCCGCTGTGCGTGGCCGGCATCGGCATGGGCCAATCTTCGCCACGGGCATGAACCTGGCCACGGCCGGCGTCGCCACGCACGATGCGGGAGTGGCCTCCGCGATGGTCAACACCAGCCAACAGGTGGGTGGTTCGATCGGCACGGCGCTACTCAACACACTCGCCGTGACCACCGCGACCAACTACCTCGTCGACAAACAGCCCACGGCGCAGGTACAGGCAGAAGCCGCGATCGAGAGCTACTCGACCGCCTACTGGTGGTCGGCGCTGTTCTTCGCGATCGGCTGCCTGCTGACCCTGCTCCTGTACCGGCCGGGACCCCCCGAGCCTTCCGAGGGCGGCGGCGCCGTACGCATGTAGCGGTCACCAGCGGGGCCGGCCCTCGCCGGCACGCCTCCTTGTACGGATCTGCTTCCTGTTCCAGGGCGGCAAGAAGGTGAATGGCGGTGCTGTGGCGGCGCGGCAACTGGGTGCCGCGCCGCGTCCGTACGCTCGCGTCAGCCAACCCCGTCAGCGCAGACCGGCACGGCGGACTCCTCCAACAGGGCATAGCTGATCAGGTGCGGGACGCCGTCAGGTACGACTCGCAAGTAGCCACCCCGAGCTGGTGCAGGCGAGGCCTGGGACCGCTGCGGAAGGCAACGGCGTGGACGGACGGCGCGCAGCCGCCGTCGGTCGCCGGCACACGGCGGGCCCGCTTCCGTCCGCAGGTCCGCCACATTCGCTCCTCAGGTCCAACTACCCCAGGTTCTACGAACTACCGGTAGGAGTGCTTTCCGTGCGGCTGGTGTGAGACTCCGCCCAGGGCGGTCGTCCGGCCTGGGCGACCATCAAAATGGCTGTCGGGTCCGTGGGATCCGGCGGTGCCCGAGGCACGCGAGCGTGCCCTCACCGGATGGGGCCCGCCCCCACACCGGCCGTCACCTGCGGGCCCGGTCAGGCGGCACGTAGCAGCACCTTCAGGTCCGCCTCCGTCACCGGGCGTGGATCGGTTCTCGGGTACAGCCGGGAGTGTCAATGACGCATTGCCTCGTCATTGACGCTCCAGAGAGGGGCGGAAGTGCCCTTCAGGCAGGCCGAATTCGTGCAGTACGGACGGCGCACGCTCAACTCGATCCGCGCGGGCCGACCGCCAAGCGCATGATCCGCGAGATCCCGCACGTAGCGGCCGCGCACCCGCCGTCGACGCCGCACTGCGCGGCAGCCTTGTCGGCACGCTCGTCATGCACGCAGAGGTAGCCGACACTTTGCTCGCGTACCCGGCGCCTCTCACGCAGCGGCGCGGGCGGTCTCGCCGGACGCGGGACCGTCCGAGCGACGGGGAACACCTACAGGTCGGCCCGGTCTGCGACCTGCCAGTTCCGGATGGCTTGGGCGACTGCCTCGTTGCACAGGATCTCCCCAGAGGTCAAATCCGTGAACGCCGCAGGCAGCCCGGCAAATTACCGACGCGGGCGGACGAGGATTACGGAGAAGAGTTCGGGGCGCCCTGCCCAACCGGACGCTATCCCTGTGCGAACCACTCATCGAGCGCAATGGAGCCTGACCAGGAGGCAGGGAAACGATCTTCAAGTGCGCGGGAAATCCCGGCGTCAGACTCAGCCGTACTGCAGGTAGAGGGCCTTTCGTCGGTGGCCCACAAACACTATGCCCTCGGGCGGTTCTGGCCGTACTTCGGTCAGGGCCACCCGTTTTTCGTGGTCGAAGGTGACGCGGAGCCCGAGTTGCCGATAGACCTCTGTTTTGTCGTGGGGATCCGCTGCGCGGAGGGCGCTGAGCAGCCCGCCGAGTCCTTCGACGAGTGATCGGATCGCTTCGCGGTTCATCCGTATGCCGTCCCGCTGGGATGCGGAGGCGAGGCGCCGCACGGTGCCGGGCGAACTTGTGGTTGCACTCCTGGATGACTCGTCGGGCGTGATCCGCTTGTGGGATGGAATCCGGCTGGGCCGCCTCTAGTGCCAGCAGGGACTGCTCGATCAGGAACTGCTCGATCCGGTCCGGGGCGAAGGTGCGGGCAAGCCAGGCGTCGAGAGGGCCCACGAGGTCGTCCTCGTCGAGGGAGACACTCAGCGGGTGGTCGAGTGTGTTGGCCAGCGCGTACTCCTCGGGGTAGCGGCAGCGGTAACGGGCCCGATCGCGTACCCAGTTGCCCTGCATGCGTCGGCCGCAGGTCTTGTGGAGGACCATTCCTCTGAAGACGTAGGGGTGCCGCGTACGGACGACTTGTCTGCCGGTGGAGGCGGGGGAGCGGGCGGCCATCCGATCTTGTACGCGCCGAAATGTGTCGTTGCTGGTCAACGCGGCGTGAGCGGGCCCGTCAGAGTGGATCCAGGCGTCTTCCGGATTCCAGGCGAGCTTCGTCTGGTGACCGAGGGCGACGTTGTCGACGTCGATGAGGGATTCGTGCTTGTGCTGCCAGGAAGCGGCCCTCGATCTTGGCCTGGGCGCTTATGGCGGAGCGGACGCGGATCTTGATGCGGTTGCGTTCGGCTTTGCTCATGCCGCCGAGGACGGACATCACCAGGTCGTGGGCTTCGGAGTCGGGGTCGATGCGTCCGCCGACCTCGGGGACCCAGAGCTGGACTCCGTAGTGGACGAAGACGGGGAAGGTGAGGCCGAACTGGTTGCCGTAGAAGGCGCGCTGCGGTTCTCCGATCACCACGGCGTCGAAGCCGCGGTCCTGTTGCTTGAGTGCGGAGAGCAGGGCGGCTGCTCGTGGTCGGCGGGGCCAGGGGAGGGAGCGCGAGCTGCCGATGTCGAAGTATTCGGCGACGATCTCGTCATCCG